>JAUVCU010000097.1 GCA_030590715.1 Lentisphaeria bacterium | reverse complement strand
AGCATTACCGGAACCATCTCGTTTACGAAGCTGCTGCCTTTTACCTTTCCCATTTGCACCAGCATTACCGGAACCATCTCGTTTACGAAGCTGCTGCCTTTTACCTTTCCCATTTGCACCAGCATTACCGGAACCATCTCGTTTACGAAGCTGCTGCCTTTGAGCTTGTTCATTGCATTGCGTCTCATCTGCACAATTAAGGTTTTGTCTGCATTGTTCTTGTCCGGAACCGTCGCGTTTACGAAGTTGCTGTCCTCGACCTTGCCCCGCCTGAACAAATGATGCTCCAACCATAGTTGCCAACGCCATGACTAATACTTTAGTTTTCATAACAATACCTCACTCATTTTAATTATTGGAACAACCTTATGCTGCTCTCGTTAAGATTATTTAGAGCAACTGTTATGCCTGCAAGCACAATAATACGAACAGTAATGCCCCTATTTTTCATGCATCACTCTAAGTATCAGATTGTTATGAATATATAGGTTTTCTTTAGAAATCGAGTTCCTAATAATCACTGCGCATTTTTTGCATAGGGAGTGAAAATTACCCCTGCAAAAAATGCAGGGACAAAAAAATAACCGGAGGGAGTTTGGGATATAAGCACAATGAAATAATAAATATCCATCATTATGATGGATATACTACAAACAATACAAGTTGCATGGAGTAAGGGAATTGCTATATAATCTCATTTAAGAAAGGGTATAACACGGCTGTTAATCAACAGATGCATTAAAAAAACTTGAAAAGCTGCATAAATTTTACAGGATACAGTTTAACTAAGATTGGAATTCAATGGAGGGGACAATGGTCGGTAGTTCAGATAAACCAAGTGGTTTGGTCGTTTCGATTGTCGAGAAGTTTCTTACAGGTCCTCTCTCTATCATGCTTATTGCGCTCTCCGTAGTTCTTGGTTGTGCCGCTATTTTACTGACGCCTCGGGAAGAGGAACCTCAGATTGTTGTTCCCATGGTTGATATCTCTGTATCATATCCCGGATATAGCCCTGAGGAAGTTGAACAACATGTGACAATCCCTCTGGAACGTCTGCTTTGGCAGGCAGATGGAGTTGAGCATGTTTACTCAAGTAGCAGGCGAGATTCCTCACTTGTAACGGTCAGGTTTTTTGTTGGCGAAAATCTGGAAGATTCTTTGGTTAAAGTTCGGAATCAGATGGACAAGAATATGGATGTCGTTCCGGCTGGAGTAACTGACTGGAAGGTAACATCTGTTGAAATAGATGATGTGCCGGTCGTGACCCTTACGCTGTTTTCTGACGGAAAAACATCCTTTGACTTACGCCGTCTTGCGGAAGAGATCAAGGCTCAGCTCAGCTGGATGAAAAATATTTCGAAAACAGAAATTTTGGGAGGGTATGGAAGACAGATAAGGGTATTGCCGGATATACAAAGCATGGCTGCACGTAAGATATCACTTCAAGACATTCAAAATGCACTGCAGAGCAGCAATGTTTCAGGAGCTGTCGGGAACCTTTTAATAAACTCAAAAGAGAAGCTGCTAATCGTGGGCGACGGGGTGAGCACGGCACAGGATGTAAGGGATATTATTGTTAAGAGCGTAAATACCGGGCTTGTCAGAATAAGTGATATTGCAGAAGTGCAGGATGGTCCGGAAGAGCAGGCTAATTATGTGAATATAGGTTTTGGACCGGCAGCTCAAAGTGAATATGAGCAGTTTAAAGAAAAGAGATATCCTGCCGTTACTATAGCTTTCAGCAAGAAGAAGGGGACAAATGCAGTCTCTTTGGCTAAGAAGATAATCAGTGAGTCTGATAAATTGAAAGGCTCTGTTGTCCCCGACGACGTTAAAATGATTGTGACGAGAAACTACGGGAGAACAGCGGATGAAAAGGTGAACAACCTCCTTTTCAGTCTGCTTTTTGCAATAGTAACTGTGGTCGCCCTAATATCTTTGACTATGGGATGGCGCGAAGGAGTTGTTGTGGGTCTTGCCGTTCCTGTAAGTTTCGCTTTAGCTCTTTTTGTGAACTACCTCTTCGGTTATACGATAAACCGTGTCACACTCTTTGCTTTAATCCTCAGCCTTGGAATGGTCGTGGATGATCCCATTACAAATGTCGATAATATCGAACGTCATATGCGCTTAGGCAAACTTTTGCCGGCTCAGGCAACACTGTTCGCCGTACATGAAGTTATCCCCCCCGTAATTATGTCAACACTGGCAATAATCGTCTCCTTTACCCCAATGTTTTTTATCACCGGTATGATGGGACCATATATGGGGCCAATGGCGATCAATGTGCCATTGACGGTCACATTTTCGACCGTCTGTGCCCTGACATTTGTTCCCTGGCTTTCGCTTAAACTTCTCAAAAAAAAGAAGATGGTAAAGACTGCAGCTTCCAGTGAAAAGGATGGGAAATCTTCTTTGATCGCGACTCTTTATACTTTTGTCATGACGCCGTTCTTATCGCGTGGAAAGGGCCTGGCGCTGGTTCTTGTTGTGCTTGCTCTAACGATTGGTTCAGTATTTCTTATGCTTTTCAAAGTCCCCTTGAAAATGCTCCCCTTCGATAACAAGAACGAGTTGCAGGTAATTGTGGAGATGCCGGAACAGACAACACTTGAAGAGACTCAGTCTGTATCAGAGGATCTATGTGACTATCTTGAAAGAAGTGAGGATGTTCATGATTATGAACTATATACAGGAATAAATGCACCCATAGACTTCAATGGACTGGTAAGACATTATGGCATGCGCAGAGCCTCAAATCAGGCCGATATAAGAATCAACTTAAGAGAAAAGTCAGACCGTTCCCTGCAGAGTCATGCTATCGCACTACAGATACGGGATGAATTGAACCGGATTGCAGCAAGGCGTGGGGCTGTTGTCAGCATTGTAGAAGTTCCACCCGGTCCTCCGGTGCTTTCAACCTTGACCATTGAAGTTATGGGGAATAATAAATCGTCCTACACAGAGCTTATTGACGGCGCACACAGGCTTGAGAAGTTGCTGCGGGAAACAGATTCCAAGCATATTCAACAGATCGACAATATGGCGGAGGAGCAGCACAAGGATATTGTGTTTGAAGTGAACAAAGAGAAAGCCATGCAGCACGGTATCAGCATGGCAAGAATCTATGATACGCTCAAGCTGGCTGTTTCCGGCAGACCCGTCACTACTTTACACGACAAACGGGAACGAGAGCCTCTTGTCGCTCAACTGCAACTTCCACTTGGTGCAAGAGCTGATTTATCGGGTTTAAGTGAATTGTGGATAACGGCCGAAATGGGAGATAGGGGGGCATACGTCCAACTCTCCGAACTGGGGACTTTCAAAGTTCTGGAAAATGAGCAACCTATTTATCATAAAGATTTGAGACGGGTCGTATTTGTGACAGCGGAAACAGTTGGCCGGGCTCCCGGAGAAATCATACTCGGTCTGTTATTAAAAAGCTGGGATTCGCCCATTTTACAATTTATCAGCTCCGCCTTTTCGGGGAATTGGTGTGTAGATCTAGGTGAAGGAATATTTGCTGAGTGGGGTGGTGAAGGCGAATGGCAAATAACCGTTCGGGTATTCAGAGATCTGCTACTTGCATTTGCCGCCGCACTGGTGGGTATTTACCTGCTTTTGATCCTTCAAACCCGTAGTTTCTTACTGCCGCTGGTCATCATGAGTGCGATTCCATTGACAATAATTGGTATTGCTCCTGGATTCTACCTGTTGAATCTGATTTCAGGCGAAAGTATTGCGGGGTATTCTGACCCTGTATTTTTCACCGCAACAGGAATGATCGGAATGATTGCTCTCGGAGGTATTGTGATCCGAAATAGCGTTGTCTTAATTGACTTTATTGAAAATGCAGTCATGAATGGATCAGAACTTAAAACGGCGATCCTGGCGAGTGGCGCAGTCCGCTTTCGTCCTATTGTTTTGACTGCCATAACAACCATGATCGGTGCCTTGCCTATCACTTTTGACCCCGTGTTTTCCGGCCTTGCCTGGGCTCTTATTTTCGGACTCATTGCAAGCACACTGTTTACATTGTTTATTGTCCCGGTCGTTTATTTTTTCATCAATAAAAAAGCTAATTAGGAGGAAGTATTATGATTTCCGGAAGCAAAGTTGTTATCTCCAGCTTTATTGTCTATTTTGTCTCTTTCCAATTCAGCGTAATGGCTGGTCCCTCTAAAATTATTTTATTGGAAAAAACAATGGTTCCACAAGTATACAAGAGCATCGGAACCATTCACAGTCGTGATGAAATTGAGCTTTCATCGCGTATAACGTCACGAGTGACAGAGATGTTAAAAAGAAGCGGGGATTCGGTCAAAAAAGGGGACACGGTTGTAAAGCTTGATGACTTAGACCTCAAATCGGTCTACATGAAACTTGAAGCTAACATACTCGAAGCCAAGGCTCGTTTGAAACTTGCAGCCGCCAACCGTGATCGAGATCGTGCTTTATTCAAACAAAATACTCTATCGGAAAAACTATATGACCAGGCGGAAGAGGCGTACAGCATTTCGCTTGCGAGATTGGCCGCATTAGAACAGGAACTAAAATCTGCATCAATAAAGCTTTCATATGCTACGATCAATTCTCCCATAGACGGTATTATATCAGAGACATTCGTCGAACCGGGTGACATGGCGGCTCCATCTAAAGTTCTTATAACATTGTTCAACCCTGAACGGCTTATGCTTTATGCTCATATCAGGGAATCTCTTGTCAACTCTATTAAGATTGGAGACAACGTATCATTTAATGTCGCTTCGCTGAACAAGGATTACACTGGTGTCGTTAAAGAGATTGTTCCGTCTGTTGTGCCGGATAGTAGAACATTCCTCGTTAAAATATGCATTGAATCTCATGCCGAGTTGATGCCGGGTATGTTCGGGATGCTCAGGCTGATTATTGGTCATGAGGAGCAACTACTTGTTCCTGAAAACTATATCACAAGAATAGGGCAGTTGGAGTTCATAACTGTGCAGGAAAATGGGTCTACGAAACGAGTGATGATACGCTCTGTCCCTGCTGGTAATATGAGAAGGGTCATCTCTGGTAAAGTGTCAGGAAAAAAAATCCTACCTGCAGAATAGAATGGCAGTGCCAACTGTCACTGCTGTTTTTATATAATCTTCATCCATTTTTCCATTGTCCCGTTTCAAATCACAGGAAGATACCGAGTGCAACACAGCACTAGTAGTGGTAGCATTCCTGTGCATTGAATTATTAGGCTTATTTTTCTAATGGTTTATGACAAAACCACCAATCAAAACATTCAAATTCATCTGACTTCTCAAGACGTTTTTCAGCATCTGTCTGATTTGTTGCAGGTGGTATAATAATTCTATCACCGATTAATTCGTTATTTGGCCATCCAGCTGCAACTGCACCTTGCTTATCAGATACTTGAAGCGCCTTAACCGCACGAACAACTTCATCCATATTACGACCGACCTCTTGTGGATAGTACATTATCAAGCGGACTTTACTTTCTGGGTCAACGATAAATACAGCTCGTACAGTGTTAGTGCCCTTTCCCGGATGTAACATACCAAGTTTCATGGCAACCGAATCATTAGCAGCCACAATAGGGAACTTTATTTCAATATTAAGTTCAGATTTTATCCACTGAACCCATTTAATATGAGAGAAAACCTGATCGATTGACATACCAATTAATTCACAATCAAGGTCTTCAAATTGCTCATACCTTTTTTGGAATGCAACAAACTCCGTTGTGCAAACAGGTGTGAAGTCCGCAGGGTGACTGAATAGGACAAACCACTTACCTTTCAGGTCCCTAGGAATACTCATTGGCCCATGTGTTGTCTGAACATTCAACTCAGGAAATGCATCTCCAAGCAACGGCATGTTTACTTTTGTCTCTTCCATTTTCGTTCTCCTTAATTTACCGTCAGGTGTTATTATATGGACTTCAGATGACGGTGTTAATCTAAAAGTCTAAAACACTTTAGCACGATATAGGTTGTAAGTGACAGATTATTAAGTTATCACTCTTGTGTCATAACTTTAAAGTAGAATACTAAAATAAAGTAATCAATTCATTAATAACATTACTTTGGTTATTAAATATATTAACTCACATTTTGGATTTCAAAACCAGTTTTTTCAGTCACATATAAATGCCTCTGCTGCTAAGTCCTGTTGAATTGATTCATCATCAATCCGGAGGGTTTTAAGCAGCAGTTCCTCAACATGCATTGCTATTGCATCTT
>JAUVCU010000009.1 GCA_030590715.1 Lentisphaeria bacterium | reverse complement strand
AATAGTCCCCTTGATCCACTAATCTAAAATATGCTTAAAGCTATCCCCTGGAATATCTCCGTTAATCGAGTCAAAACGTAGATATGCAGGAGGGTTTGAAAACTTTCATATTTCCCCTGTAATGATAATTAAATACACAATCTGAAAGCTTGAACTCAAACGACTCTTACGCATAGCTATTTGTGTTATTCGTGCATAAATGGAAATGCCACGCTATTTAAACCATAATCCCATAGCGTTTGGATAACCCATCCGCGTGATTGATCAATTCATACTTATTTTTCATTCGGGCAATCATCATACCGTCTAACTTCCTATAATATAGGACTAGAGCAAATCCAACCCAGTCTTTGTTACAATTTGGAATAGTAATTGGCACAACTGTAAGCATGATATTAACATCTGAATACGACGTTTGTTGACTAAGCCACAGCCACTTTGTTTCCAAAATCACCTTATTGCATTTAGTATCGACCCAAAGATATTTACCTCTAACAAAAAGAGAAAAACCAAATGTTATAAAAAAGAGAGCAGGGACAACAAATACCCAAGGATATCCCTTAGAAGATATCTCCAACATTTGGCTGTATCCACCAACAATCTCTTTTATAAACCATCCCAACACATAAAACTCCCCAAGCAATCACATCCTTCTTCACCTTAAAGCATGTATCACTCACATGAATAATTGTATCTTTGAAACTGATTGAAAGATCCATTACTCGACCCTCAGCTATAGATGTTTTATAGTGTTAAATATACAGTAACAATGTGGTCAGAACTTCAACGTTTTGAGAAGCGTAATCATCTCTTCATCAACTTTCGGGTCAACGACAGTCGAACGGCGATGAATAATGTATTGCGCACCATCAAGATTAATTACATTGAGAGTCAAGAATGATTCTGCGCCGTCCTTTTCTGTTTTCATATCAAAAGAATATGAGTCCATACCTGCAAATTTTTCTTTGCCCTGGCCAAATTCCTCAACAACATTAACACGGTTTTTAAAACCGGCATAGAAATTTATTAAGTCTGATTTCTTATCAAAGTCCATTTTAGGTTGCTGTTTCATTAGCCAAATCTGCTTGTACCCATTATCCTTAGTCGAAACGTATACCTTCGTTTTACCTGCTTCGACAATCTGTTCTTTCCACCCATAGCCAGCTTTAGGACTAAGTAAGCCCTCTTTAATCTCAGCACAAGCAGTCTGTCTCAACATTGCGATTCCACATAACAAAAATAACTTTTTCAAAACTGCTCCTTTATATTTATTCAGCTACGATTTTGCCGTCTTTGAGCTCGATTATGCGGTCGGCTAGTTCTGCGATCTTACGATCGTGCGTAACCATGATAATCGTGTGATTGTGTTCTTCTGAATTGTGAAGATCCTGGAAGATCTGAAGAATACCTTTTCCTGTTTCCGAGTCGAGGTTCCCTGTCGGTTCATCTGCCAGGATAAGCTCCGGATCGTTGACCAAAGCACGCGCAATGGATGCGCGTTGCTGTTCGCCTCCAGAAAGCTCGTTGGGTCTGTGTTTGATACGGTGCGAAAGTCCGACGCGGTCGATAAGAGAAGTCGCAATGTTTTTCAGTTCCTTTTTCTTTCTGCCGAGCATTTGTCCCGGGAGAAGCACATTTTCCAAAACAGTAAGCTCAGGAAGGAGGTGATACGCCTGAAATATGAAACCGATTTTCGTACCGCGGAACTTTGCAGCTCTACGGTTGGAAAGTTTAGAATAGCATTTGTTATCGTAAGAAATTGTACCGCTGTCCGGCTTTTCCAGTGTTCCTATCTGGTTGAGCAGCGTTGTTTTTCCACTTCCGGACGAGCCGAGCAGTGCGACCCACTCTCCGGGCTCTATTTCCAGATTAAGGTCTTTCAGAACTTCAATTTTTGTTTTGCCAAGTTTGTAGCTTTTATAGAGGCTTTTTACGTCAATTAATATATTCTCATTCATTATTCATACCTTAATGCTTTAGCTGGATCAAGTTTAGAGGCGCGCCATGCCGGGATGACCGCACCAAGGGTACACAACAGTATCGTTATTACTGATATAAACAAAAGGTCACTGAAGACAATTGTAGCAGGCATGTTGTTGAGCAGAGAGAAGTTATTGTTTCCCGTAACAGCTGTGACTACCTTAACCATAAAGTTCAGGAGTTCGTTCCTCCACATCAAAACGCTTATGCCGAAGACATTACCAAGAAGAGCCCCAGTGAAACCGACAATTGCACCCTGCAGCAGGAAAATGCGCATCACAGCGCCGGATGTGAGTCCAATCGATTTAAGTACACCGATCTCGCGCGTTTTCTGAATCACCACAGTGATCAGCGTGTTTGTTATACTGAATGCGGCAACAAGAACAACAATGCACAGAAGGATTGACATTACGATTTTTTCAACGTCGAGAATTCCCAGCAGGTCTTTATTCAGGTCGCGCCAGGTTTCAATTTTTGAGTCCGTTATTTCGGTCGTTAGTTCAGCTTTGAAGGTTTCAATTTCGACAGGTTTATCAACGTATGTGTAGATGTAGTTTGCCGTTCCCCATGGTATGCCGGTAAAATCAGCTGCATCATCCAGATCCATAAAGATATAGTGTTGAGGTAGACGCGATTGATGGATTGAATAAATACCTGTTACAAAATATTCTTCAGGCAGGTAAACTTTCTCCGAGGCAGCACCTCTTTGGCTTATCATCTCCTTAAGTTTTGATGGAGAGTGCAGGGTCAGTTTTGAACCTAGGTTGAGCCGGTACGCTCTGGCCATCGAATTTGAGATTATAATGCCTTTATCTCCAAGAGAATAGGTCCCTCTGGCAATTGAACCAGATACATCAAGAAATGTTCCCTTTATGGATGAGTCTACTCCCATTATAGGCTGATAGTCGAATGACTTGGTACCACGTGTCAGGTGAACGATCCCATGGCCGTTGATAACAGGCGCACAGCGGCCGCCGGCTTTTGTGATTTTTTCCATTGTCTGGTCGATGTTTTCTATATACTTTACTGATGAATCTGCACTGGAGATCTGCGCGTGCACTCCGTAGGAATACAATTCCTTTTCGCGGTCTTCGCGAAGGCCGGTCATAATGGACAGCACGACAATCAGCACGGTAACCCCGAGTAAAACACCGATGAGTGCCAGAAGCGTGATAATCGAATTTGCGTTTTTTTGCGGTCGTATATATCGCAGTGCTAAAAATAGTTCGGATGGAATATTCATAGTTTATAATTATTTCAGTTTAAAGTTTAACTTCTCAATGAGCTTGCAGCTTCGAGTTTTGCCGCACGCCACGCCGGTATGATAGAACCGATGGTACATAGAATAATCGCAATTACGGCAATCGAAATAATGTCGAATTGTTCGATTTTAGCGGGTATATCTTTGAAGTAATAAAAGTTTGGATTCCACAAATCTCTTCCAGCTATTCCCGACACGAAATTCTCGAGCTGATTCCTATAGTGAAGGATAATCAGTCCAGCAGAGATTCCGAGCAGCGTTCCCACCATTCCGACAATAAAGCCTTGAATCGTAAAAATGCGCATAATAGTTCCAGAACCGGCTCCGAGTGCTTTCATCAGACCTATCTCTACGCGTTTCTGAATGACGGTTGTTGTGAGAGTTATAGGGATACTGAAAGCCGCGACCAGAACGATGAATACAAGGATGAAGAGCATCAGAGATTTCTGCATTGAAAGAATGTTCAGGATTTGACCGTGAAGTTGTTTCCAGGAAGTGATATTCAAACCTGGGAATTCCTTAATAAGGGCAAATTGAAGGGCCTCGATATTCATAGCGTCATCGGTCCAGGTGTAAATAACGTTCGCCTCTCCCCAAGGGATCTCGTCATACAGATCGGCTGCGTCGTCAATATTCACAAAAACATGATGTTTATCAAAACTCTGAATATTGAATTCATAAATGCCGGAAACAATAAATTCTTCGGGAAGAATAACTCTGTTGCTGTTAAATGAGACGGAACCTTCTTTGTTGGTTTCAATCATTTTGGACAGCTTTGACGGGGAATGAATAACCAGTTTGTCTTTAACAGCGAGATTCAATTCTTCGGCAAGTGCGGAGCTGATAATAATCTCGTTCTTGTCCAGCGAAAAAGTAGAACCTTCGGCCATGTTCTCTTTTAGTTTGAAGTGCCCGTTCAGACTGTCTTCACCTATTCCGATAATGGATTTGTATTCAATGAAGTCCTTTGTCTGAATAATGCATTCGCGCACAATAAGAGGAACAGGCGTTCCGCCATTCTCTGTAATCTTGTGGGTTACTGAATCAATATTTCTTACATAAGGATACCGGTCTTTTACCTGGATGTGGGACACGGTAGACAAGAGACCTTCTTCCATTTTTGCAGTGACACCGGTCATCACTCCGACTACGACAATAAGAACAGCGACACCAAGCAGTACTCCCATAAGAGAGATGCAGGTGATTATCGACACAGCGTTGCGCTGTGGCTTTATATAACGCCAAGCCAGGAATAATTCAGTTAGAAGATTCATGTTGTGTGCTTTAATTTATATTTGGTTTTAAAACGTGTTTATCGAACGAGGAGTGCGATTCCTGTAAGAAGAGCTATTAGTTCGACACAGTATCCAGCGAACCCGATGATTACTCCGGTTAGTCCTCCAAGATTCCCCTCCGCATATTTTTTGAATTTGAATGAAAGAAAAATTACCAACGCAAGTGCAATAAAAGGAGCCGGAAGAGATGTTAAACCAAATATAAACAAAGCAACTGCCGTTACAATCCAAATGTTTCTCGTGAATTTGAAAGGGAGATCGAAAAGCGGTTCGCCCGAACGCAGGTCGGTTCCCGAAGCCAGATATCCTTGAGAACCATAGCTCAAAATTAGAGTAATAATCAGCCATGATCTATTTCCTGTCTGGATCAGAAGTGAGAAGCAGAATATTCTAAATAAAAATGAGGAAATGATAATAAGCATTCCCATCGGATTTCTGTTTACGGAAAAATCATCATCAAGGTATGCTAAACACTGCGGTGTTTTGTGACCGGAGATCTTGCTCTCGAAAAAAGATGTAAAAGAGCTGAGATTACGCCCGGAAGTGGCAAATTCCAAACCAATAGCAATGATAATCGCAGAAAGGTAAGGTGCCGTTGTCGAACCTAAAATTGTAAGCAGCAGCCAGGATATAAGATAAGCGACAATCCCCACGCAGGCTCCGACAATCGGAAAATGCAGAAGGACCTTGTCGCTGGCCAGATTGTCGCTATTGTCATCCAGATCGAAGTTTTCGGGTAGGTGTATGTCCAGAAGCATGTCCCATGCCTTGGCGAATGGAGCTAAACTGTATTTCAAATTATTCATTTTCCAGTGACCTGTAGTAGTGGTATTTAACCATTATTGCCTGTACGTATAATTTCGTTGAAGGAAATATAACACGATCATAAGTATTCCCATCTCGACTAGTTACTTTTTTTAGAATAGATTGATCTTTTTCCAGTGGAGGAATTTGTTTTGAGGTGTCAGCCCGTATCCATTTGTTTACATTGCCTTTTCCTGCGTTGTACTCGCAAAGAGCAAGGTGTTCCTTGAATTTATAGTCAGGCCAGTGCTTTATCGCCTTTGAGAGATACCAAGTACCTATATCAATATTTGTTTCGGGATAAAAGAGGTTTCCCTCGGAAGTGATCTTGTTGCCGGTAGCACGTTCCCAGTCTTCTACAACAGAAGCGCGTGTTGCTGATTTCGGCATAATCTGCATTAGTCCGATCTCGCCTTTGCCGCCTCTTGAAAGGACGTCAAACTTACTTTCTCGCCAGATTACGGCTTTTATTAGAAGTGGGTCAATGTTGTGCTTGCGGGCAATCTTGTCGATTATGAGGTCGTATTCATGATTGTCAGTAAAGAAGTAGTATTTTTTTTCCAGTTTCCACAGACCGAAGCAGATTCCTGATAGTACTGCACAGAAAATGAAAAAAGAGAAAAAGCGTTTAGACCAACTTGGAGAGTTACCTCTGCTATACATATACAACCTTTTGATTATTGCTGGTTAAAATATATCGCATTGGAACCTTTTTCTTAAGGAAGAGGTAAAAATAATAAAAAAATCGGATCAAACACAATTGTTTGATCCGATTTATCATCTTAATTCAAAGCAGAAAAGGCTTACGCCTCTTCTTCCTCGTCTTTCTGAGGAAGAACAACCTGAATATGAAGCTCTTCAAGTTGCTTAAGTGCGACTTCATTCGGAGCGTTCATCATAAGGTCTTGTGCCTGCTGATTGAACGGAAACGCGATAACTTCGCGGATGTTCGGCACGTCAGCAAGAAGCATAAGCATACGGTCAACTCCAGGAGCGATACCACCATGAGGAGGAGCTCCGTGTTTGAATGCATTCAGCATTCCGCCGAATTTATCTTCAACAACTTCCGGACCGTATCCGGCAATTTCAAAAGCCTTGTACATGATTTCTGGATCATGGTTACGAATAGCTCCCGAAGACAGCTCAATACCGTTACAGATGATATCGTACTGGAAAGCAAGAATATCAAGAGGATCTTTGTTTAGAAGATCGTCCATTCCGCCCTGAGGCATTGAGAATGGGTTGTGAGAGAACTCAACTTTACCAGTCTCTTCATCAAGTTCGTACATGCTGAAGTCAACAACCCAGCAGAATTTGAATACGTTCTTGTCGATAAGCTCAAGCTCTTCTCCAAGAGTACGGATAATGTGATCTCCGATAGAGTGAACCATTTTCTCTTTATCAGCCATGAAGAATACTGCTCCGCCAGGTTGAACACCTGTGCGCTTAGCAAGTTCAGCAATCTCTTCTTCTGTAAGGAATTTAGCGATTGGTGATTTAACTTCACCATCTTCTTTCCAGATAATATATGCAAGACCTTTAGCTCCAACACCCTGAGCTTCCTTGATCATGTTATCGAAGAATCTACGCGGCTTTTCTGAAACGCCGTCAACTTTAAGACCGCGAACTACGCCACCTTTTTTAACAACGCCGGCGAAAGCAGAGAATCCACATCCGTCGAATACATCTGAAACTTCAACCATTTCAAGAGGAATACGAAGGTCCGGCTTATCAGAACCGTATTTGAACATAGATTCTTTATAAGGAATGCGAACGAAGTCTTCTTCAACAACTTTGTTACCGTATGTTTTGAAGATATCAAGAAGAAGGCGTTCAAGAACATCAAAAACGTCCTCTTGAGTTACGAAACTCATTTCCATATCAAGTTGGTAGAACTCACCCGGCGAGCGGTCTGCACGAGCATCTTCGTCACGGAAACATGGAGCGATCTGGAAGTAGCGATCGAATCCAGCAACCATTAGAAGCTGTTTAAACTGTTGCGGAGCCTGTGGTAGAGCATAGAATTTACCAGGGTGTACACGACTTGGTACTAGGTAGTCACGAGCTCCCTCTGGAGATGATGCTGCAAGAATCGGCGTTTGGAATTCGTTGAATCCTTCAGCTGTAAGGAAAGCACGGATTGCTGAGATAACTTTCGAACGAAGCATGATGTTGTTGTGTAGTTTCTCTTTACGTAGGTCAAGGAAACGGTGCTGAAGACGCATGTGCTCTGGTGCTTTGTCATCTTTAGCAACCTGGAATGGGATAACTTTAGCTTTACCAAGAATCTCCATTTTAGAAGCAACCAGCTCGATTTCACCAGTGCTCATTCTAGGATTAACAGCTTCTGCAACACGTGGAACAACTTCACCTTCGAAACAAATAACTGTTTCAACACGCCAGCTGTCTACACCTTGGTAGAAATCTGATTCAGGGTGAATA
Source organism: Lentisphaeria bacterium (assembly GCA_030590715.1). Lineage (GTDB taxonomy): Bacteria > Verrucomicrobiota > Lentisphaeria > Victivallales > JAUVCU01 > JAUVCU01. The sequence goes on along the minus strand of JAUVCU010000009.1, from coordinate 6,131 downwards.
ACAACCTGAGTTAGTCCGTAGTGGTCACGAAGGTCGATGAAGATAATTCCACCGTGGTCACGAACCGAGTTTACCCAACCAGAGATCTTTACTGTCTCTCCAACGTTTTCCTTGCGAAGTTGTTCGCAAGTATGCGATCTATACTTATGCATCGTCTAATTTCTCTTTTTTATATGTTAAATTTACTTTTCGTAATCCTTTTCATTCTCACGTAAAAAGAGCATAAAAACAGCTCGTTTTTCTCTTTATAGTGAAAGGGCTGATAATTTATCACGTTTTATATATTTTTCTTTGTGCTGTTTTGCTTTATTATTATTTTTGTGATTTTTGAACTTTTCTCGTTTGCAAAAAAAGAAATCACGCATACATTCTGCCCCATAGAAAACGACATGGGCGATTAGCTCAGTTGGCTAGAGCGTCTCGTTTACACCGAGAATGTCGGGGGTTCGAGTCCCTCATCGCCCACCATTTCGTTTCTTCTATACTTTTTTAATAAATGGGCGATTAGCTCAGTTGGCTAGAGCGTCTCGTTTACACCGAGAATGTCGGGGGTTCGAGTCCCTCATCGCCCACCATTTATTAAAAAATAAGTTCTGATTTATTAGGGCGATTAGCTCAGTTGGCTAGAGCGTCTCGTTTACACCGAGAATGTCGGGGGTTCGAGTCCCTCATCGCCCACCATTTCTTTAAATGGTAGATATATTTTGAAAATCCCTTTTTAAGGGCGATTAGCTCAGTTGGCTAGAGCGTCTCGTTTACACCGAGAATGTCGGGGGTTCGAGTCCCTCATCGCCCACCATTTCCTTTTACAAAACCTTCAGTTCTCAGCAAAAAAATCATGCATCTTCACTATCGCACTATATTTAAAAAACGACGTTTCAACCTATAGTGCCCTCATGAAAAAGACTATAGAATTACTTGCGCCGGGTGGCGATATACAATCGATAAAAGCTGCAATCCTTGCAGGCGCAAATGCGATCTTTTGCGGACTTGATAGGTTCAACGCACGCAATAGAGCACAGAATCTCACGCTGGATGATCTTCACGGCATACTTCGATTAGCCCATGAATACCACTGTAAAATCTTTCTTACAATCAATATAGTCATTGTCGAAAGCGAAATACCGGCACTTGTCGCGCTACTCAATAAACTGGCTATCACAACTCTGGATGGAATAATTGTTCAGGACCTGGGTCTTGCCTATATTCTACAGCAGTACTTCCCATCAATTGAAGTTCACGGCTCAACACAACTTACAACTCATAACGCAGGGCAAATTGATTTTCTAAACAAGCTGGGCGTTGGTCGAGTTAACCTGTGTCGAGAATTGAACCTGGACGAGATTCGCAGTCTGACGGAAAAAGCTCATGCTAATAACATGGAGGTTGAAGTTTTCGTTCACGGCTCAAACTGCATCTCTTTTTCCGGCATCTGCTACATCAGTTCAGTTCAAAGCGGTAACTCCGGCAATCGAGGACGCTGCAGCCAGACATGCCGTAATGAATTCATAAAAACGCCAGCAGGAAATGAGTTTCCTCTTAATATGAAAGACAATTCCGCCTTTAATAATCTCGATACATTGCGTGAAGCCGGCGTTGACTCTCTAAAGATTGAAGGGCGAATCAAAAGTTTTGATTACGTATATTCCGCGGTGAATACGTACCGCAGGCAACTTGATAGTGCAGATGCGAATCAGGATACTCTCTACTCCATATTCAATCGTGATCTCAACAACGGGTATTTATCAAACAATATCGGATCACAGATGTTCACTGACAATCCCCGGGACAATTCATCTCGCAATCTTGCGAAAGCCCGCGGAGAAGATTCAAAAGAAGCAATAGATAAAGCCCGCGATGATATCAACACGTTGAGAGCCAAAACAGCTCATGAGCTTGAAAGTAAAATTGCTGTAATGAATATAGATAAGCCTGCGATAAAAATGTCTGTTTCTGGTGAAGTCGGCAACCCGCTGACAATCTCTATTACTGCACCAAACGAGCAATTCACTGTTAGCTCAAAGGTGTCACTCGTGGTTGATCCAAAGAAAGCGAATATTACAACTGATGTACTACAGCGCAGATTCAAAGCACTTTCTGAATTGGGATATCATATCGAAACCATAGAGTTGAGTGATGTATTCAAAGATCTTTTTCTGCCATCAAAAGAGTTAACCGAACTAAAGAAAAAAATCCATACAGTTCTCGCAGGGCCAAACTCTTCGATTACCCCTGTAGAATTACCGAAGTTACAAAGAGTCACACAAACGCCAAAGCAGCCCGGACTAAGCATATTGATCTCATCTTACGATGATCTGAATATATGCTCTCAAGCAGACTGTGACATCTATTTTCAATTGCCAAGCGAGATAGATAAAACAAAAGAAGAACTCATTGAATTGTTCACTGCCAATACAAATATAATTCCATGGTTTCCGGCGGTTCTGATCGGCCGGGAATTCGAAAATGCAATTGAATTGCTGACCGCAATCAAGCCAAACACCATTGTGACAGATAATACAGGAGTCGCTTTTGAAGCATCCAAACTTGGAATCCCATGGCTCGCAGGGCCGCAACTAAACACCACTAATTCATATAGCCTATTGTGCCTAAAAAACACATTTGGCTGTGCCGGGGCATTCATATCGAATGAGCTCAATCGCAACCAGATTGGAGCAATAAAAAAGCCGGATAATTTCACCCTACACTACAGCATTTATCATCCGATCACACTTATGACCAGCCGACAATGTCTGTTTCATCAGGTAACAGGATGTGAAAAAACAACAGTTGATGTAAGCTGTATTAGCGACTGCAGTCGAACAACATCAATTCAGGATAAAAAGAGCACCCTTATAATTGAGAAATCACGCGGAAATTACAGTCACATCTACAACTCCGAAAATTTTCTCAATACTGCGATTGTCAAAGATATACCGAATCGTTTCGACAGCTTTATGATCGATCTGCGCAATATACAAACACAGACAGAAACAACTCTGAGCAAAACACAAATGATAGAGCTAATCAAACAGCTCTTAAGCGGTGATAGTACAGCCGCGGACAAACTTCACGAGCAGATCCACAACACCACATGCCGACAGTATAAAAAAGGGATATAGTAGTTGGCCTTGAATTATTAATTCCCCATTTTCAAACTAAAGGCACTTTTTACGTGTATAGAATTATCCTGTATGTGCGTAGGTATAATTGTAAACGCTTTGGTTTAATAAGTTAATATCTGATAATTTATCATTTAAAAGTAGGGCGTGAGAGGGAATGAAAAAGGCTGTTGTATTGTTTGCAGGTGTTTTATCGATGCTTGGGACGCATGTTAATGCAGGTGAAACAGTGTCTGTTGAAGGGGCTGGTTCGGGTGAAATAGTGTTAAATGCTTCTACTGTTGAAGTTCATGGCGATGACATTAAAGCTTATCCTGTCAAAGGTTCTGTCCAATCCTGGAGGAAGAAGAGTGATTACCTTAGCTGGACTGTTAATGTTAAATCAGATGTAATCAAAACATTTGCTATAGAGCTGGGAAGCACCAAGCTGAATGGAGGTGTCGCAGCAATTGAGATTGATGGAGACGAAGTTTTTGAATTTGAGGTACCTAACACAGGGACTTGGAAAAACTATAAGACATTGAATCTTGGAGACTATTATCTTGATAAGGGGATTCATGAAATAAATGTTCGTTGCGTATCACTCAAGGGTAAAGGCGGGCTCATGAATTTGAATGGAATTAAGATCAATGACTAGAAGATATTTCATTTGTTAATTGTATAAAAAGCTGTTTAGAGTTGTGTTGATGCACAATCAATAAGCAGCTTTTTTTGTATATATATTGGGCGATTTAGAACTTCATGAAGTAGCCGATAATACCGGCAATTGATACGATCCCAAGCACAATGAGGTTTACGTGTATAAAGTCCTTCCTCCTGCGCTTTCTCAAGCTGTTGATGATAATTCCCATAATACTGAAGATAACTCCGGCAATACATAGGTACAAAATGTATTTTGCACTGTTGACATCCCAACCCAAATTGCCGCCGGTTTTAAACTGTCTATCTCCAGCTTTATCCGGCCTTGCAATATGAAAAACTATGAGCGTTGTAAGTAGTAGAGTCCAGCCCATCATTGCCGTATAGCTAATCATTTTTGTGCAAAAATCAGGGCCTTTTCGCCTGTTAAGTTGTTTCTCCATATGCTACTCGACCTTTATTGACTTAAGTGTCTTGCGGATAGTTCCTTGAGTTTATCATGTAATAAAAGTATATGACAGTTTGCATCGCAATTCCATAAAAAGCCCCTTTCCTTTTAGGGAAGGGGGCAGAATGCCCGGGCTGTATCACTCGGGCTTTATTATCTTATTGCGTTGAGCGTATCCGACGGGCCTGTTTGACTAGTTCGATAAACTCTTGGCGATACGGTTTATCTTTTGAGCTTTCTGCCATTCTAAGAACATCGTCCAGAGTTACGTTTGGAACTGACTTCGAATTGCGCAGAATCATTCCGAATGTTGCCACTCCCGCGGCAAAGCGGAAGTCATCATTCATTGAAGCGAATGAATGATCCGAATCATTAAGAGGGAACTTCAACAGTGAACTGGTATCAGAATCAGGCTGTTTGTAGCGCACTCTTACTTCAAGCAGTTCATTGCTGGCGATCTCAGAATCAGATTCTTTAGCCAGGCTGTATTTTGACGGCTCAACTTTTGCAACATCAACAGATCCTCCGACTGGTACGATTTCGTAAAGTGCCGTCACAGTATGACCGGCACCTATTTCACCCGCATCTTTAGTATCGTCATTGAAATGCTCTTTTGCCATTTTGCGGTTTTCGTAACCGATCAGGCGGTATGCATGTACTTTTGACCGGTTGAAATCCACTTGGATTTTTACATCTTTGGCAATTGTAACCAGCGTCGATCCAATCTGTTTCACCAGAACTTTTTCCGCTTCTGCGATGGTGTCGATATATGCGTAATTACCGTTTCCTTTATCAGCCAGAGTTTCCAGTGTGCTGTCTTTGTAATTTCCCATTCCAAAGCCCAGAACGCTCAGGAAAACACCACTTTTTGCATTTTTTTCGATCAGGTCAGTCAATTCGCTTCGGTTTGTTGTGCCAACATTGAAATCTCCATCAGTCGCCAGGATCACGCGGTTGATGCCGCCTTTTATGTAATTTGCCACAGCAGTCTGGTAAGCCAGCTGAATTCCTCCTGCTCCATTTGTGCTTCCTCCTGCCTGAAGGTGCTCAAGAGCACTTAGAATATCACCTTTATTGTCACAAGTTGTCGACGGCAAAACCACCCCTGAAGCTCCGGCGTAGACAACAATTGAAACTTGATCGTTTTCTCCAAGCTGTTCAACGAGAAGTTTCATCGCCTTTTTCAACAACGGAAGCTTATTTGCATTGTTCATCGACCCGGAAACATCAAGTAAAAACACCAGGTTGCTCATAGGGCGTTCTCCAGTAACTATATCTCGGCCTTTCAGGCCGATTCGGACAAGTTTCCTTCCTGGATGCCACGGAGAAACTGAAGTATCTGTTAATACTGAAAACGGAATGTCGGTTGTCGGTTGCGGATAATCATACGTAAAGTAATTGACCATCTCCTCAATTCGTATAGATCCGGCCGGCGGCAGTTGATTCTGGTTCAGAAAACGGCGCACATTCGCGTAAGAAGCAGTATCTACATCAATTGAGAAAGTCGACAGCGCTTCATCTTTGACCAGCTTGAATTCATTCTCGTCAATGTGATCATACGCTTCGGTGTTGAAACCTTCTGCAATATCATCTGCCCTCTCTGTTTTAACTGGAGTGTATTGCTCGCCCGTGATATTTCCAACTTTTCTGCTGCGTCGTTTTGCTGGTTGTGACTTCATTTTGGTCTTACTCAAAATAACAGCCGGTTTTTCTGCTTGTGCGACAGCAAGAGTCATTTCTGCCGGTCGCGATTCAGGAACTGGAGCATATGATTCTTTTAGTGCTTTCGTTTCCGGAGCCTGTTTTTTTAATGCGCTTGATCTGAATTCATCGTAGTCAGCCTCTTCCAACTCGTAGGCCGAGGCTTCAGAATCATTGAATGCAAGATCCAGTTTCTCGAAATTAGGAGCGGGCTGATAAAC
>JAUVCU010000173.1 GCA_030590715.1 Lentisphaeria bacterium | reverse complement strand
GAGAATCTTTATTACCTGCGAAAATAGACTCTTTTGCCTGAATCAATGATTGTGAGATAGAAAGGGCTTTTTGTCTGTTTTCCGGGCTCAAATATTTATTTCGGGAACTCATTGCCAGTCCGTCTTCTTCTCTGACAATCGGACCGATTATTATGTCGATAGGAAAGTTTAGGTCGCGAGTCATTCTTTTAAGAACCAATGCCTGCTGGGCATCTTTCTGCCCGAAAATTGCAACGTCAGGCAGAACAGCATTGAATAGTTTTGTGACAATCGTTGTTACTCCACGGAAGTGGGCAGGGCGGTCAGCCCCGCAAAGTCCCAGTGTCAGTGTTTCTTCGATTACCCATGTACTCGCATTTTGCGGATACATCTCTTCCGGCTCCGGATAAAAGATCGCCGCAACTCCACGTTCTTTACACAGATTTGAGTCCCTATCAAAATCGCGAGGATATTTATCCAGATCTTCTCCCGGCGCAAACTGCGTCGGGTTGACAAATATTGTAACTATTACCGCGTCTGAATTTTCTTTTGCAATGTCAACGAGTGACATATGACCTTTGTGCAGAAAACCCATTGTTGGAACTACTCCGACTTTTTTCCCCTCAAACTTTAGACTTTTCGAGTACTCCTGCATCTCTTTTATTGTTCTTACTATTTTCATAATTGTATTAATTCCAGTTTTTGTTTTTAGCAATTATCTGATCGAACCATCGACGCTCTATTTTTCCGCTTAACAATTCACATTTTACTAGGTCTTGATGGTTGAATTAAAGCAATTTAGCTCCATTTTGACACGGAACAATTAATAAACTAAATATCACGTAGGACTAAATAATGATTGTATATATAGATAAGCTTCCTGTTTACACAAATAAACTAGAAGATGACAATGAAAATGTAGATAGCGAACTTAAGCCGTTTATTGCAAGTTACTGCAATATGCTGGAAGAAGAGATTGTAAGCTATAAAATAATTCAGAGAAGTTTGGACAGTCGTAAAAAGCCTGACCTGGTTCTGTTTTACCGCCTTTCAGTAGAACTTGCAGAGAATGCTGTAATGCCGGAAGAAAAGAAATTTTCAGATGAAGTGCCGGAAAAGAAACAGCATAAACTAAATGACTTGACTAAAACGTCAGATCTTCCGAAGAACCCGATAATTGTCGGAACAGGACCTGCGGGAATCATGGCTGCTTATTTGCTGGCTCAGTACGGTTGCGATCCGATTATCATTGATCGTGGTTACGATGTTGATAAGCGAAGCGAGCACATCGCTGACTTTGAGGAAACTCGTGAACTGAATACAGAAAGTAACTATCTGAATGGTGAAGGTGGAGCAGGAACATTCTCAGACGGTAAACTTTACACACGTACAAAAAATCCACGAATCAACTATATCCTGGACGCTTTTGTTCAAGCTGGTGCTCCGGAAGAGATCAAGTACCTTAGCCACCCGCATGTTGGTTCTGATAACCTTGTCCCTATGATGAGAAATATCCGTAAGCAGATCGAAGCTTGGGGTGGAAAATTCATGTGGGGAACTAAAATTGATAATGTTATTATTGAGAACAATAAATGTACCGGTGTCGTACTGGAATCAGGCGAGAAGCTTGAATCTCCACTTGTTCTTTTAGCTCCGGGTCATAGTGCTCGTGGACTTATCAAAAAACTTGTTAATAACAATATTGATCACAAGCTGAAAGGTTTCCAGATCGGAAGTCGTATTGAGCATCCTCAGACCTTTATCAACAGAATGCGTTATGGAATTAGAAATGCTCCATCTTATATAAAAGCTGCTGAATACAATATCGTCAGCCGTCCGAAACCTGAAACTGGAATTGGGAACGTAACGAGCTTCTGCATGTGTCCTGGTGGAGAAATTGTACCGACAACAAGTCACCTTGGTCAGCTTTCGACGAATGGAATGAGCCGTTATAAACGTAATGGTGAGTACGCCAACTCGGCTCTGATCGTTAATCAGGACATTTCAAACTTTAAGAATGCGGCTGAAGCATTTGATTTTATTGATAAAATTGAAAGAAAGACATTCAAAGCTGGTGGAGAAGATTACACGATGCCTGCACAGTGTGCCGGAGCTTTCCTACAGGGAGTTCGCGGTGTTGATAGACTTGAATCTAACAGTCGTGTTGATATCCGCGAAGCACGAATCGACTTCCTTTTCCCGAAGAGTACAGTACGTGCCCTTAAGGAAGCATTGACTTTCTTCGAAAGAATCGCACCGGGATACATCGGATGCGGAATGTTTATCGGAGCTGAAACACGAGTTTCAAGCCCGGTACGCTTCGAAAGAAATCCTGAAAACTTCATGTCATCAGTAGAAAACTTGTATATCGCAGGTGAAGGTGCCGGATACGCTGGTGGAATTATCTCTGCCGGTCTGGACGGAATGAAGATGGCTGAAACTATCATCACCGGAAAACCTTACGAAAAGTAATTTATTTTAGGCAGCGGCTTCATCGGCCGTTGCCTTTTTATTTGGCGCAATTGAAAGAAAAGTGAAAATAAGGGAAAATAATGAAACAATTTTTTGCAGTAATAGCAGTTACGATTTGTACGCTTCTGATGTTTACATCATGTAAAACAGCTGAAGTGAGCTTGAAGAACAATGACAAAAAGTTAATAGACCTTGTAGACCATTTTGCTGAAAGTGATATGAAAATTGACTCGATCCAGCAGATGGAAAGTGAATTTTTTCATGCCGAAGAAGCTCTTGCTTTGAAAATTTCAAAGAGAGATGTTGGGATTTACCGATTTGATTTGAACTACCACAATGCGAAGAGAAAAGTAGAATCAGTTAAAAAGACCGGGAAGTTTTATATTCAGGCAAAGCCTTTTGATGCGATGATGAACGGTTCGTTCATGATTATTGACTATAAACGTCACCCTCGTAAATACGATATTATCAAAGCCTTTAACAGCTTCGAATAGTATCTATTCAGCACCAGTTACTATAGCAGATCTTCTATAGACTGAGGAATTGTATTGGCCTGAGCTAACATGGCGATCGCAGAATTCAACAGAATCTGGTGCCGACTAAAATTAGTCGTTTCAAGCGCCATATCAATATCTCTTATTTTACTTTCGGCCGCATTCAGGTTGTCCTGATAGGTCAATAGACCTTCCTTTCGGTTCTCCATGATATTCTGCTGTGCATTGACAAGCGACCTCTGACTGGCCAAGTAGTCGATTGCGAGGTCTAAGATTGAAGATGCATCGGTGGTTGTCACCGTGAGTGAGCTTTCATCTAATATTTCGCTCCATCTGACGTCATTGTCGTTACTTCCATCGTTGTAAGATCCTATAACTCTGTAGTTACTCGCATCTAAATTCGGGAACTCTAAGGTAAAGAGCTGACCGGAGTCCGGACCTACTTGAATGACGTGTCCCGTATTCATTTCATATAGGGAAGAATATGACTTACCATCCTCACCCCATTCAACAACTAAATTACCGTCGGCGAGGACTTCAAGACCAACACTGGAAACGGTATTGCGGGCTGTACTGGCCTGGATTTCTTCAAATTTTGAATTGTCTGAGCCGTATCGGTGCAAATTTAATTTGTTATCTGTTCCGCCGCTGTAATCTTCGGTAGCGGCTATGATAAACCCTCCATCAACTGTAGAAATGATATCCTGTACATTATCTTCTACCGTGATTGTTCCACCAAACTTTGAACCGTTGTTGTAGTACCGCTGAAAAACGGCAGAACTTCCTGTTCCTGTTTGAGCGATAAAGGATCCGTCTTTCAAAGCGACTATATTTTCGGCATCAGCTGATAGGGTTACTGTTGAGAAACCTGATGTTTTAACCACTCCGGATGAATCGTACAAATTTATTGTCGCTCCATCAGCGACAAGAAATTCTCCATTTTCAAATGCTTCTACCTTTGCCACAGCGGTGTCATCTGTATTTGAGATAGATAGCACAACAGCTGAAGATAAACTTGTATCGTAATAAATGACATCTTCATTTGCCAATGTGTCAACAACAGCGACAAAGTCTCCATTCGACAATGCTTCAATATTTTGAATTGAAGCAGTCGATATCGTAATCGCGGAGCCTACAGCATCTCCATATCTATCATATTCTTGAAAGTCTCCTCCATTGAACGTGATAAAGCCTCCCGTGCCCAGTGCGACTACGTTTGATATGTCTGCTACGCTGATTCCCGGGCTTCCAACAATATTACCATCGTCATCATATAATTTTATTCCAGGATTAGAACCATCGATGAGTGAGTTAGCCGCAATATAGCCGCCACCAACTAACGCAATTATATCTGAACTCACATCTGATGACGTTATTATGTTGAAGTCTCCGGTTCTTTCAGCCTGTCGGGTGCCTGATCCTAAAATAGTATCAGCAAAACCTGTAGTCCTATTTCCACCCCTGAAAAGGTAGAGCCCATTGAATTTAGCGGTCGCATTGTAATTCGAAGTTATATCCGAAATCTCTGTTTGAAGAGCTTTGAATTCGATCTGCATATTTGCTTTTTCAAGGTCAGACGTAATTCCCGAGGCTTCTACTACGAGGCTCTTCATTTCCGATAAAATATCGTTGATTTTCTGGAGCCATGAGTCTGCGGTCTGCATGAGAGAAATACTGTCATCGGAATTATCCCTGGCTTTTTCTGTACTCAAAGCTTGAGCTCTCATTCGTTCTGAAACGCCTATGCCGGCAGCATCGTCTTTGGATAAAATTACTCCTGTTGTTAACCTCTTCAT
>JAUVCU010000360.1 GCA_030590715.1 Lentisphaeria bacterium | reverse complement strand
AAGCCAGGTCTCCGTAGGTGGAGTTCTGGTTGGTGGCGGTGCCCCGGTCTCAATTCAGTCTATGACTTGTACCGATACGCGTGACGTCAATGCTACACTTAAGCAAATCAACAAACTTGCGGCAGCCGGATGTGAAATAATCCGTGTCGCAGTTCCTGACAAAGCCGCTGCTGCTGCTATGCAGGAAATCGTAAAACAAAGTCCCATTCCCGTAATCGCCGATATTCATTTCGATTACAAACTTGCACTTGCTTCTATCGAGGCAGGAATTCATGGTGTTCGTCTGAATCCGGGAAATATCGGTTCTAAAGACCGCGTTCTCGAAGTTGCCGCGGCCGCAAAAGAAGCTGGAATTCCGATCCGAATCGGTTCAAATTCGGGAAGTCTTCCAAAAGGACTTCTTGAGGCGAAGATGATCGAATTCAAGGGTGACAAGAGAAAGGCGATGGCGGCAGCTATTGTCGAAGGTGCGCTTCAGCAGTGTACTGTCCTTGAAGAATGCGGATTTACCAATATTAAAGTTTCGCTGAAATCTTCTGACGTTTTGACAACTATTGATGCGTATCGACTTTTTGCAGAGAAACGCAGCTATCCCCTTCACATTGGAATTACTGAAGCCGGTTCTTTGCAACGTGGTACGGTGAAGTCTTCAATCGGTATCGGAGCATTGCTTCTTGCTGGACTTGGTGACACAATGCGTGTGAGTCTGACTGCTGATCCGGTCGAAGAAGTGAAGGTTGCGCAAATGATTCTTGAAAGTGTCGGACTGCGCAAACCGCAGCCTGAGATTATTTCCTGCCCGACATGTGGTCGTACAGAAATTGATCTTATCGGCCTTGCTGAAAAAGTTGAAAACTTCATTGAAAAAATTAAGTCTGAAGGTCACAAAGTTAACATTAATAAGCTGGCTGTTATGGGATGCGTTGTAAACGGTCCTGGAGAAGCCAAAGAGTGTGAACTTGGTATCGCCGGCGGAAAAGGGAAAGTTGTCCTTTTCAAAAGCGGCGAAACTATTGGGACGTACCTTGAAGAAGAAGGTTTCGAAGTCCTGAAAAAAGAGATCCTCAATTTCGGAAAGTAAAATGTTCATCGGTCTGATCAGTCCGATCAGTCCGATTTTTATCACTCGTCTAGCTGGCTAATGCCCTTACACGTTGGGTATTTTGAACAACCCCAGAATTGCTCTCCATTGTGTTTCCCTTGATGTGCAGTTCGCAGTACCATTAAAGATCCACAGTTAGTGCAAAGGGGAATGGTTCGTTGATCAGACCGATCCGGCAGATCGGACCGATTAAGGGATAGCTGGCGGTACTCTAGTCTTTTGGTCGCGAGCTTTTCACTGTAGCCGCCTTCTTCTACAAATTGACGTTCCAGTTCTGAAATTTGGCGGTCAAGCAAATAGTTGGTCTGATGAATCAAGCATATTGCTGTATTTGCAATAATTGCCGGATCTATATGCTCCAGCCATGATGCATAGTGCTGGTAGTCTTCCCGCGGAATTGTGATTGCTAGATCGGCCTTATCTGTCCGATCAGACTGATTTTTTAAGCTATAATCCGGCATTGTTTTCCCAATGTTACGTACGGCAATAGCATACTTGTGATTTTTATCCCATTGTTCGACGTGGTGTTGGCGTAGATAATCCTCATAGTCGAGTAACAGTTCGTCGAGACTTGCACGCGCCACATTAACTAAGCGAAGTTCTGTTTGGCTTGATGTTCCTGATGCGCGACTACCTTCTGCAATATTTTGTCGGCCAGATCGTGCCGCCTGAACCATTTGATCAACAGTTCGAGACTTTGAGTCGATAAACCGTTCGCAAAATGATACCGTGGCGTCATATATGATTGTTGCAGTTCGAAATGAACGCAGCGTACGGTATCCACCACTTGGTCGAATAAGAGTCATTGTGCAGATTCCTATATTTTGATTTATGAATCAGATTATAGGATTTCTTGTAGCTGTTGGCAAGAGATGTGAATTTTCCGTTTACAGTATGATCCATTTTATAACTGTCAGCAATACTGCGGCGTTGATCGCGGAGAGACTGATCAGTCTGATGCTGGATTTTATATGCTTCGGATGAGCAGGGTTTCCATCTGGGTTTAACTGAGGATAATTGACTATCCGACCATTGTAATTATTGGTCCCGCCCAGACTCACGTCGATGACTCGCGCTGCAGATGCTTCCATCCAACCTGCATTGGGACTTAAATGTTTCCCCTGAAATTTCAGCGTGTGCGAAATAATGTCTTTGTTTTTTGATTTGGTGAACAAATGAGCGATTGCAATAGATGGGAATGCTATCAGCCGGGCAGGTATATAGTTCATTAGATCGTCGAATTTTGCGGCAGCCCAGCCGAAGTTTATATATTTTTCGCTTTTGTATCCAAGCATTGAATCCATCGTGTTAGCAGCGCGGTAGACAAATATTCCCGGCAGTCCGAAAATAGCATAGTAGAAAAGTGGAGAAACAATACCGTCTCCAAGACTTTCAGCCACAGCTTCGACCGCCGCCCTTGAA
>JAUVCU010000227.1 GCA_030590715.1 Lentisphaeria bacterium | reverse complement strand
TCTATTTGAATTAGTCTAAACCAGAAAAGGCACTATCCAGAGCATCAGCAAGGGCATTATTATTATCAAACGCACTACTGTAACTTCTCTGACTGTTGAATTTCTTATTTCGGTTTTGATTCTTACGCTTTTTATTTCTTGGCTGATGTTGAATATTATTACTTTCTGTTTTATCTGATTTTCCAGCCTCATCAGTGCTAATCTTTTCAGACAGCTCACTGCAGTTTTGATCAACAACATCAGGTGCAGCTAAAGCTTCGTCTACGCTAACAGTAACTTCTTCAGCCGGCTCAATCACTTCTAAATCCAACAAAGACTCTTCAACAGACTCGCAACACTCCGTTTCCTGCGAAACAGGTACATTTAAGACCTCTTCAGCTTCGACCACAAAATCATCGATCTTTTCTACAACAAGATCAATATCATTCTGATCTTCAATATCAGTAGCTACCAGAAGACTTGAGCTATCAACTTCAACAACGCAAGCCAACTCTTCTATCACCTCATTTTCAATTGTGGGGTCAACAATTTGCATCTCTACAGCTTCATCAATTAAAGCCGAATCAACAGGCACTTGAGATTCTTCAGCAGACGAATTAAATGTCATTGAAAAGAAATCAAGTTCATCGCTTTTACCTGCATGAACATCTTCCTGAACTGATGCCACACTTTCAACAAACTCTTCTTTTTCAGCTGAGAGTTCAATTTCCTTATATTCCACATCGGCAGGCTGAACAGCAACATGCTCTTTTGCTTCAGCAACTTCACTTTCTATAGTCAGTACAGCTTCAGTCAAGAATTCGACAGAACTCTCAAATTCTGATATTTTAGAGCTTATATCGGAATGAATAGCCGAAGAAACTTCAGACACCTTATCGGTAAATTCTTTTGAAAGGGAAACAAGTTCTTCATTAAGTTTCGAATTTATCTGACCTACGGAAGAATAATCTTTCAGTTTTTCATCCAACATACTTTGCAACTTGAAATCGGCATCAACTACAGATTCAAGAATCAATGCTTCTGTATTCACAGAGTGAAGTTCAAACTGTTTAACCAGCCCTGCAACCGCATCATCTGAAACTTGAGTTTTACTCTGAAGTTCTTTCAGTGCTTCGGAAATACGCTGCTCAGTCGCAACAACTTTATCATCCACAGAACACACAACCTCGGCTAGTTCTTCTTCCAGCTTATTAAGAGTACTAGTCTTCAGCGATTCAACCAGCTCCACTTGTTCGGCCAGTTTTTTATCCAGCAACCCATTCACTTCAGTCTGAAGAGATTCTGTTAAATGCTCTACATCAGCCTCTTGTGCAGATTTAGCTTCAGCCAACTCTGCTTTGAATCTTTCCGATAGTTCTTTTGAAATATTGCTGCACTGATCTTCGATTTCACTCGGAAAACCTGCCAGGCACTGACCAATTGCAACGATAGAGTCATTAGCCGGCTGAATCGCTTCATTAAGCTTCTGTTCCTGAATTGTCACCAGCAGTTTTACTTTGTCATCAACCTTACTTAGGATATTTTCTTGAATCTCGGCAACAGAACCTTCGACTGCTTTAAATCGTTGCTCGCCTGCTTCAACTGACTTTTCCGATTTAATATTTTGCTCTGCAACTATTTCCTTTACAGCCAGCATTGAGGCGAAATTCAGATCGTTAATAGTTTCTTTTAATGACAGCTCTGTTTTCTCAAGTTTTGCCGTCAATTCTAAAACGGCCTTTTCTGCTTCTACGGAAACAGAATCAATATCATTATTAAAGCTTAAAGAAAGCTCAGATAACTCTTTTAAGTATTGCTCTTCAAGTGCGTTCTTTGCTTCATCTACTTTTTCAGCTGTCGACTCCGAAACTTTTTTTGCCAACGCATCATATTTCGCATTCATATGTTTGTTAAAAAAGAAAAAACCTGCTCCAGCTCCAAGAGCAACCAGGAATGAAAATATCACAGGAAAAGCAGATCCGGATTCAGAACCTGAAGCCCCACTCTCAATCAACATCCTCAATTCTTTAATATCCCTAGCCTGAGAAGTCTTTTGATTTATTGTCAGCAATTCCTGCCTGCCCACTTTGCTATTAAGTGATTTGATATGCTTAACAAGATTTAAATATTTTTTAGAAGAAATGGTCTGAGTCGTTTGCCCTTTTGCTGCCAGAGAGACAACAAGTACTACTATGATAAGAGAAATATATTTAATTGAATGTTTCATGTTGTGTAAATCCTTTGTTTATTTTGCTTGCGTAATATACACAATATTCCGCATACTTCACCCCGCTAACTCCAACAATTAGACCTGATTACAGAAACATTCGAGATTTTACCTGGTTCCGGATATTCTTATATCTTTAACAAAGTTACAACAAAAGCCGATTAAGCCTGTTTTCAGTACTAAAACACATATACACCTACAAATTCACAGTATTTTGAGCAATGTGTCAACAATTAAGTTTGACAAAACTTAATACCAACACTATTTAGGCTTACACAATTTAATCATTCAAAATAAGTTTTTTATTTTTATTGGCGCCACTACCACGGTCAAAACCAATAATTTAAACTTTTATTAAAAATTGTGCGCTTTTTAATTGCACACAATGATTTTCGAATTATAATAAAATCAACAAAGGAGTACTTTGAATATGTCGGATAGAGTAGAAGTCGGAGATCACCTGCTATTGGACAATCAACTATGTTTTGCATTATATGATGCATCGAGAAAAGTAACGAGCTTATACAGACAACATCTAAAAAGTCTAGGCTTGACTTATCCTCAATACTTGGTTTTGATGGTTTTATGGGAGCACGGATGTCTTACTGTAAAAGAACTTGGAAACAGACTGAGTCTGGATTCGGGAACTTTAACACCGATGTTAAAAAGACTTGAAGCTGGAGGTTACTTAAACAGAAATCGTTCAAAAAAAGACGAACGAGAACTGGAAGTAAAGCTTACACAGAAAGGTAAAGATGTAAGCACCGAGGCAGACTGCATCCCGGGAAAACTGGTATGTAGCTTTGGACTGGAAGAAGACAAAATATTTGAGCTGAGAGACAGCTTAAAAGAATTCATTAATTCAATCAATCAAGGAGAATCAAAATGAACGTTGACAGCCACCTAAAAGTAGCACAATGGCATATCGAACAAGCACGTCTTCACGCAACTCAAGACGGATACTCTTGCGGTTGTCCTGCAAACGAGCACGACCAGAAAGCTATCGACGCTGTGGAAGCTGGACTAATTAAAGAAGAGAAAAGCTGTAGCCTTTAATACCTTCTGATTAGATCAAAAAGCTCCAAGTTAAATACTTGGGGCTTTTTTTATGCCTCTGAAAAAAGAGTAACATTAACAGAATTCAACAATTATACGTCAAAAAGAACCATAAGCTAAAAGTATGTTCACACCGAAACAGTCATTGATTTGGGAGAGAAGATGAAAGCGCCGATCAAGGCCGAAAAAGGTGCAACGGTAACCAGCCCGAAACTACCAACGAGCGTATTCAATATTTCAGATGAGAAGAATGCCGAGTTCAACATAATCTCAAATGAGATCCCCTGCGACATATAATACATAAGAACCATCATATACCCGCCAGAATAAGCGAGCAGCAAGGTTGTTGTCATTGTCCCAACGACAGCATGTCCAAGTTTCATTCCTGATTTGAAAAGCTGAACCCGCGTAACTAAAGGGTTGTGCTCCTGCATTGCAGCGGCAATATCCATAGCCAGATCCATCACAGCTCCAGAAGATGCAATAAAAATACCTGCAATAAAAAAGTGATAAAGATCAAGATCAGGATGACTAAACAAAACGGCTTTTGCAAAGGGTTTAGCTCTGTTCCAGTTATGTGTGGGATTTGCGTGGAGTATTATTATTCTCCAAAATCTGGATCATTAAATCATTTGAACGCATGCGTCAGCTGTCATAGTTCAAACTTTAGTTTGTCTGCAATAAATATTGCTTGCACGCTGAAGCGTGAATTAACACAGCTAACGCAGTTTATCCACATCAATCTAAATCCCACACTTAACGGAAACAGAGCCAAGGGTTTAGTTG
>JAUVCU010000007.1 GCA_030590715.1 Lentisphaeria bacterium | reverse complement strand
ATTATACATACATTTACGCAGATGTCTGAGGTGTCTCCTATTCTCCTGAATTTCTGTTCCTCCATTACTTTTAGCAGCTTTGCCTGAAGGTTGAAGTCCATATCACCTATCTCATCAAGGAAGAGAGTGCCGCCATCGGCCATTTCGAAAAGACCTATCTTGTTTTCTTTAGCATCAGTAAAAGCACCTTTTTTGTGACCGAATAGTTCGCTTTCGATAAGATTGGCAGGAAGGGCTGAGCAGTTTACTTCAACAAACGGTTTGGTTGAGCGGCTTCCCATTTTGTGAATTGTACGTGCAAGAAGCCCTTTCCCTGTCCCGCTTTCTCCTTTTACCAGAAGGCTTGAGTAATCACTTTTAGAAATGATTGTAAGCATATCCATTGTTTCCTGCATTTCAGGAGAAGCTACGATGACATCGGTGAGTTGAGAATAGTCGGATGCTTTAGTCGTGAGTTCTGTTAGTGCGGACACTTTTTTCTCAAGTTTAATATTGTTCAGCGCGTTATTAATTGTTTTCAGAAGTAGTGGTTTTTCAACAGGTTTTGTCAGGAAATCGTATGCTCCAAGTCTTAAGCATTCCACTGCAGTTGGAATATCTCCGTGAGCTGTCATGAATATCACAGTAAGGTCTGGGTATTCTTCGTGCCATTTTTTCATCAGTTCCTGTCCCGTGGTATCGGGAAGCATCATATCAAGTAAAACGAGATCGTAATCGTGTTTGGCTAATTCTTTACCGGCAGTTACGCCGTTGTCGGCAACTTCGGCTAAAAAGCCTTCATCAATCAGAATATCCTGCACAGCAGTGCTGACCAGCATGTTATCTTCTACAACGAGAATCTTAGATTTGCTCATTGGTAAACTCCTCAGGAGGTAATTGAATTTTAACTGTCACAATATTCTCATTAGTGTTATCTATCAGTAGCTTACAATTTAGTTGATTGCAAATTCTGTAGGCTATTGGAAGCCCGATTCCGTCATGCCTGCTTTTGTCAGTGTTGAATGGTTGCGGAGGATTGATCGGTATGTTTTCCGGTATGTTAGGCCCGGTGTTCGACACGGATATTTCGAATACGTCGGTAATTTTCCAAGACAGGCTAACGGAGCCGTTATTTGAAGCCGCATCACCCGCGTTTGATAATAATTCTTTAAGACAGAATTTAATCAGATTTCCGGAGTAGAGTGATATGGCTGCTTCTATGCCGTTGAGTTCCAGATTGCAGAATGGAAATTTTGTGGAGAAGGACTCTCTTAATTCTGAGACCAACTCGAAAAGAGACAGGCTGCTTGATGGTGGTAGGTTATCGAATAAATAATCGAGTCTGTTGGTGAATTCATTGAGGTTATCCAACTCGGAGATAATGACTTCACAGCGACTGCTCATTCTCGGGTGCGTTTCTTTTGTCGTTTCGGAAATGCGGGCCGCCGTCATTTTTACACCGGCACAAAGATTTCTAAGGCGGTGTCGTAAAACACGATTCATCAGTGCTAGATCAATTTCTTCAACGGGATAATTAGTGTTTTCTATAGGCATAGTAATTATTCTTTATGGTGACCTGTTATGTGATTAAGCTCGATTATCTGTATGGCTACTTCCTCTTTTAGGACTTTGCAGTTGTTGTTGGTCTGCTCCAGCTCGTCTTTCAGGTTGAGGATTTCATCCTCATACCCTTTTGATTTATTTACTGAAGCCGTTGAGCACAGCTCGAACATGTTTATTGCAAAAAACTTCCATCCTAATCCGAGTAAACCGGCTGTAATGTATATGAACATTATTATCGACGGTGTTTTATAGCTGAAGATTTTAACAGCGGGAATAATTAATTCAGTGTTTTTTAGGATGTCTATATTCGGTGTGTCTCCGAGTTTTTCCTTGTTCGCTTCGTAGATCTGAATGGCGAATTTGTCGGACCCGAAGTGAAGTTCGCTTAATTCGCTAAACGTAGTTTTGGCCTTAACTACTTTATAGTAGACGATTGATTCGGGTGATGGTAGTGACATGTCGCTACCATTTTGCTCTGTCGTGTCAGTTTGTTCTGGATATGGGGGGGTGAAGAATACATTGTTTTCCTGGTGAAGGTAAATTGAGAAAATTATTCCCGTCACAGCGGCACTAGCTCCAACATAGTACGGCGTTATTGAAATTGTAGACATTATAAATATCAATCCGAAGCCAGCTGAAAATCCGAGACTGTATCCGGAATTGACCAGAACAAGTGGAATCATGAAAATGTTGATCATGATAGTTGTCATTGAAATTATGTGTTTAGCAAGTGGAATGGTGAGAACTGTTCCGATGGAATTGGCTATTATAACGGTGATTGAGCATAGGTAGTACCACCAGGCGGCATCGCCCTGCGTTCCGGAAACAACTGATTTGAAAAAGAACAAACTCGTTAAAGAGAAGAAAATAATTTGACATACCCAGTTTTTTATAACCCAGTTTGATTTGTCTTTTCTTCGACTCATAACTGTACCTTAAGAGAAAGTTATTGACCAAATAATCTAAATAGTAAAATGCAAAACTGTACCGCGTGGAGCAGGCTTAGGTATTATATTGAAAGCCTAAGTTAAATGCTATAGTAAATAATAGGTTTAGTCAACACTGATTTTTTGTATATCTAGTATGTGGTGGCCTAAGAAACGGCAGGCTTGGTCGATGAAGCCGGATGGTGTGTCTGTTACGAAGAATTTGATTGAACTTCTGTGGTTCGGATTGTTATTAATTCCTTGGGAGCCGATGAAATCCAAAGTGAAGTCTGCGCATGAGTTGGCACTGTCAATAATTGTTACAGAGTCGCTGACGTAGTTTTGTATGTCTTCAATCAGGATTGGATAGTGGGTGCATCCAAGGAGAAGAAGCTTTTTCTCTCTGGTGTCTGCAAGTGACTGCAGGTAGAGATCGATTACGTTTGCTGTGATATCGCAGTTTAGAACGCCTTCCTCCGCAAGAGGAACAAATAGCGGGCATGCGATTGAGGTGATCTCTGCATTTTTATTAACGCTTTTAATCGTTGTTTCGTACGCTTTGCTTCCTACTGTTGCTCGGGTTCCTATAACAGTTATTTTGTTTGATTCATGCTTAGAGCAGGCCGCAGCTCCGGCGTCTATAACTCCGATGATCGGTGTCTCCGGGAATTTGTTCTGGAGGTGGTTTATCGCAACTGCCGATGCTGAGTTGCAGGCGATAACTATTAGTTTTACGCCTTTGCTGATAAGAAAACTGCTGTTATTTTCAGAGAATTTGATGATGTTTTCAACAGATTTGTTACCATATGGAACGCGTGCCGTATCTCCAAGGTACACAATATCTTCGTTGGGAAGCTTATCCATAATTGCCGATGCAACGGTTAAGCCACCAAGTCCCGAGTCAAAAATACCAATTGGGCGATCATCAAATTTCATAAAAAGAACCCTCGAAGCACTGGTGTGCCGCAAGGGTTTAGAGACCTTTAAGTTTATTCTTCAATAAATGAAGCGATCTTTCTGAATTTATTGTAACGGTCGTCTTTGATCTCGTCTGCGGACATTTTGCTGAACTGCTTAAGAGTTTTCTTAAGGTCTGATTTTAGTGATGCAGCAGCTGTGTCGAAGTCTTTATGAGCTCCGCCAAGTGGTTCGCTTATTACACCGTCTGCAATGTCAAGTTTCACCAGTTTGTCCGCTGTAATTTGAAGTGCGTCTGCAGCTTCTCCAGATCTAGAACGATCTTTCCATAGGATTGCAGCACAACCTTCTGGAGTAATTACTGAATAGTATGAGTTTTCCATGATAAGGATGCGGTTTCCTACGCCAATACCGAGAGCTCCACCACTTCCACCTTCTCCGATAACAATCGAGATGATTGGAACTTTGATGTCGAACATTTCACGAAGGTTGACTGCTATTGCTTCTCCAACGTGGCGCTCTTCAGAAGCGAGACCCGGGTAAGCACCAGGAGTATCAATAAGTGTAACGATCGGAGCTCCAGCTTTTTCTGCAAGTCGCATCAGGCGCATAGCCTTTCTGTAACCTTCAGGGTGAGCGTATCCGAAGTTTCTAAGCATGTTTTCTTTAGTGTCGCGCCCTTTTTGGGAACCGATAACCATTACTGGTTTCCCATCAAGTTTGGCAAACCCGCCAACAATAGCGTGGTCGTCTGCAAAGCGGCGATCACCGTGAAGTTCCATGAAGTCTGTAAAAACACGTTCGATGTAGTCCAGAGTGTATGGACGATCCGGATGGCGCGCCAGTTGTACACGCTGGTTTGCTGTAAGTTTTGAGAAAATTTCCTTCTTCGTCTCTTCAACTTTCTTTTTTAGCAGTTCGAGCTCATTGCTTGCATCTATTTCGCTGTCGCTGCTAAGAGTTGCAAGTTCGGCCAGTTTAGCTTCTAGTGCTGCAACCGGCTTTTCAAAGTCTAGTGTAGTTGTACTCATTTCTACATTTCCTGTTTATATGTTGTTTTTCTTAATAATTACTTTTCAATTGTAACAGATGTCAAAAGTCCATTAGTGTCGCTGTATTTCGGTAAGATGGAATAAAGTTCTTCAACATCTTCATTTTTCATTCTTATACAGCCGTTACTACTCATTTTTCCAATACTTTGCGGAGCCCATGTTCCATGGATTCCATATCCCTGATAATCAGGAGTTACTCCCGTTGCTCTCAGTTTCATCCAGCGAGTTCCAAGAACATTTTCTTTGCTTCCGAAAGCATACTTTTTGCCATTGTATTCCCATGTCGGTTCTTTGATCTTGTCTGCAACTTCAAAGGTTCCTTCAGGTGTTTTGTTGTTGCGACCTGTTCCAACATTGTAAAACTTAAAAAGCTTACTGTTGTTGTACAGATAAAGTCGGTATTTTGATTTACTTATTTTTATTGACCAGTTTCCTTTGAATGCAGTAATACTTTGACCAAGTCTGATTGTCGAGCTTGTCGGTGGTATACCGTTAAGGTTTTGTAAAGCTTTAAGTGTCGTATGGTATTGTTTTGCAATTTTATCCAGAGAATCACCGCGTTTTACCGTGTGGATCGTCTTATCAGGAGACATGTATCCGGTTGTGAAAATCGCAATATTTATTCTACCAAGAAGTTCCGCTGCGTTTTTCCAGTCGGAGGAGTTTTCGTTTAATAGTTTCAGAACTTGCTCGGTATTCTCTTTTGCGGTAATCAGGTCTGCTTCTTTAAAAGCCAGTTTAGCTTTTGTGTACAGAGATTTTATTGTCAGCTTTTCTGATTCTGTATACTTTTTTGCCGGTTGAGTAGCCACAGGTCTTGCGACCGCTTCTGTAGATTCTGCCGCTGTTATCACAGCAGGGCTTGTCGTTTCGACCGTTTCGGTTGTTTCTGGAATAGAGGTTTGTTTGGTGTCATTTTTCGGAGAGTTTTCTCTGAAAAAGAAGTAGTAGACAGCGAAAGATATAGCCGCAAGAATAAATAATTTAGGCAAGGGACTGGATTGCCTTTTTCTCTTTTTGGTAGCTAGCTTTCTGCTGCCGTAGCCTCTGGTATTAAAATTGCTCATAATTTATTAGCCATAAAGTGTTGGTTGTTTGTTTGCCTAGCCTGAAATTAGCAGACAAATATACATTGTATCTACTGTATTTCTAGCTTTTGCCGGAGTAAGGATTCTGAAAAATGAAGCTTGTCTTATCGAGCTTTAAGATGACTCAGTTGTAACGTCGTTTTTATTATCATACAATTGATATAGTGCTTTTTAGTTTTGATAAAAATGGAGGTATTTATGACCAGAAAGAAGAAAGGGGTAGTAGGGAATGATGCTTTTCATGCTCATCTACATGATTTTACCAAGGAAGAGCCTTGGAGAATTTTCAGAATCTTGGCAGAATTTGTTGATTCTTTTGAAACGATGTCTTCTCAGGGTCCTTTGGTAACTGTTTTTGGTTCGGCCCGTACTAAGCCTGAAGATCGATTTTATAAAGATGCTGTTCGATTTGGGGCTTTGCTTGTCGAGCACGGATATGGGGCTTTGACAGGTGGTGGGCCTGGGATTATGGAGGCGGTTAATAAGGGGGCTTTTGAATCGGATGGAACTTCTGTCGGTCTTAATATTTTGTTGCCAATGGAGCAGGACCCAAATTCGTATCAGACAAAGGGGATTGATTTTCGTTATTTCTTTATTCGAAAGGTTTGTTTTCTTAAGTATGCGTTAGCTGTTGTTGGTTATCCTGGCGGATTTGGAACAATGGATGAATTCTTTGAAGGAATGACTCTTATTCAAACTCATAAGGTTAATGCTATTCCCGTTGTTTTGGTTGGTAAGAAATTCTGGGGTCCAATGGTTGAGTGGATTAAAGGAACTTTGCTTGATGATGGTATGATTTCGGCTGATGATCTGGACTTGTTCAAGGTTGTTGAAAGTGCAGATGAAGCTATGGCTCATATCCTTGAATGTCATAAAGCTGGTATTGTTCAGACAACAACTGATTTCTAAATTTCATTTATTCAAAATAAAAAAACTCCACCAAAAAAATGATGGAGTTTTTGTATATCAGTATCAGTTTTCTTACCAGCGCAGTAGTGTTGCACCCCAAGTAAGTCCTCCTCCGAAAGCGGTTAGAAGAACGTAGTCTCCTTCGCTAACTGAACCGGTCTTATTCATCTCATCAACTGCTAGGCCAATTGACGCGGCAGAGGTGTTTCCGAATTTATCAAGATTCATAAATACGTTGTCTTCAGATATTTTAAGTCTGCTTGCAACGGCTTTAAGGATTCTGTAGTTTGCCTGGTGCGGTATTAGCCATTTAATCTGATCGGCTGTTATTCCAGACTCTTCCATTACTTTTTTGCAGGATGTAACCATCGCTGTTACTGCTTTTTTGAAAACTTCTTGTCCTTCCATCGTTACGTACTGGTGTCCTTCATCAAAGTTTTCCTTTGTGATAGGTAGCGCAGTTCCGCCGCCTGGGACTTGAAGAAGCTTTTCGTGATCTCCATTGCTTCCCATGTGGCTTGCAAGGATGCTTGAGGTTTCGCCGTCTGTTTTCTCAATGACAACAACTCCAGCTCCATCTCCGAAAAGAATGCATGTGTTACGGTCTTTCCAATTTACAAGAGATGAGAATTTTTCAGCTCCAATAACAAGCGCTCTTTTGTATTGTGGCTTTGCTGCAAGCATAGACTCGGCAACTTCCAGCGAGTATAAAAATCCGGAGCATGCCGCTGACAGGTCAAAACAAACTGCGTTTTTCGCTCCGATTTTTGCCTGTGTTAAGCAGGCTGTGCTTGGAAATGCTTTGTCTGCTGTTGCAGTTCCTACAATAATAAGATCTATATCTTCTGCAGTTATATTTGCGCTTTTTAGGGCTTCAATACAAGCTCTGCTGGCAAGGTCAGATGTTGCTGTATTTTCATCAGCAATTCTTCTTTCCTTGATTCCAGTTCTCGTACTGATCCATTCATCATTGGTATCGACCATTTTTTCAAGGTCTAAGTTCGTAAGTACACGTTCAGGTGTATATGAACCAGTTCCGATAATTTTAATGCCCATGGGATCTCCCGTATCTCAATCGTAAAGAATAATTTTACGAATTCATAGTTATGTTTGAATCTTCGATCTTTTTTGAGATTTTCTCATTGATATTAGCTTTAACAAACTCACTGGCGACACGGATTGCGTTACATACAGCTTTTGGAGTTGATGAACCGTGCCCGATAATGCATGGTTTTTTCAGTCCAAGGAGTGGTGCTCCTCCGTATTCGTGTTTGTCTGTTACTGCTTTTAGATCGTTGAAAACTGGTTTCGCTAATGCTCCAAGGATTTTTCTAAACACATTCTTGTAGAATGAATCTTTGATGAACCCCTTAAGAGTGTTGGCTAGTCCTTCACTTGTTTTCAATACGACGTTTCCAACGAATCCATCACAGACTACTACGTCAGCTTTTTTGCTGTACATGTCATTCCCTTCAATGTTTCCAATGAAGTTAATAGGCATTTTTGATAGTAGTTTAAATGTTTCTTTGGTTAGTTCGTTTCCTTTTGCATCCTCTTCTCCAACGCTCAATAAACCTATTTTAGGCTCTTTAATTCCAAATGTTAATCGGGAATATGCTTCCGCCATAATAGCGAATTGGGCAAGGTTTTCGGGTTTGCAGTCGGTATTTGCCCCGGCATCGCAAAGGATAAACTTACCACCTTTTGCAGGCATTATTGTCGCAATAGCCGGACGTTCAATTCCGGGTAGAGTTCTAATCTTCACTTTTGTTGCAGCGACAGCTGCTCCAGTGTGACCTGCGCTGACCACAGCGTCAGCTTCACCTTTGGCTACAAGTGTTGCAGCGATAGTGATAGATGATTTCTTTTTTGATCTGAGGGCTGCAATTGATGGTTCTCCCATCTCAACAACTTCTTCAGCGTGAACTACAGTGACTCGAGGATGGTTCTCAAGACCGAACTTCTTCATAAAAGGAGCAATCTTTTCCTCGTGGCCCACAAGCACAGCTTCGATGTCTGTGTGATTTTTAAGTGCTATTGAGGTACCCTCAATAACCACAGAAGGGGCGTAATCGCCCCCCATTGCGTCAATTGCAATTTTCATGATTACTCAGAAACTGCTAGAACCTGTTTCCCGTTGTAAGTTCCACATGCTTTACAAGCACGGTGTGGAATTACTGGTTCGTTACATGCTGTGCAGTATGTAGCTTGAATACCTTTGTAACGGTTAGCGGCTTTGCGCATGCGCTTCTTCATCTTCGATGTCTTTCTTTTTGGTACAGCCATTTTATATAATCTCCTATTGATGTTTGTTTATGGAAAAAGGGGTGAAAATTTAGCATCTGATAATTAGTTGTCAATATCTAATTTGTCTAAATCGCCCCAAACATTTTTTATCTCTGTTTTTGTGTTTTCCTGATCACATTCGCATGTTTCTTTGTTCAAAGAACATCCACATTTAGTGCAGAGCCCTTTGCAGTCATCTGAACACAGTAGGTTTGCAGGGAGAGCGACGCTCAGATCTTCCAGGATTTTGTCTGTTATGTTAATCTCCCCTTGACCGGGGTCTTCAATCAGGTGGCAGACATCTTCGTTTGCGGCTTCAAGTTCAATGTCGCAAAGGCATCTTCCGCATTGTCCTTTAACTGTTGTCCATACCTCTCCTCTGATAATTACATCGGTGGCGGCAATTGAAGCTACAAAGTCGTATTCTATTGGTGCGGATATTTCAAGAGGTGTGTCTTCTGATACTTTCAGTAGTGCTGCAGGTTCCTCGCCTTCGTATCTTATTCCCTCAATAGTTAGGTTGTCTACAATAATTTTTATCATAACCTTCCTTCCTTCTTTTTGTCGTTTAATGCGCTTAGTACTTTTGCCGGAGCATATTTCGATATGTCTCCGTCGTGGCGTGCAATCTCCTTAATGATTGTTGAGCTGACAAATGAATATTGCGGGCTCGGCGCCATGAAAATTGTTTCACATTTTTTATTTAGTTGTCTGTTCATTAGGGCCATCTGAAGCTCAAACTCAAAGTCGGTAACCGCTCGTAGTCCTCTTAATACAGCCGAAACGTCGAGTCGAGATACTATATCCACAAGAAGTCCATCGAAGTTGATTACTTCAATATTGTCTAAATGTGCGCAAACCTCTTTAAGCAACTCAACACGCTCATTTGTCGAAAAGAGTGGTTTCTTCTCGTCGTTCATCGCCGTCGCTACATATACTTTGTCAAAAATTTTACTAGCCCGCTCTATAAGGTCCAAATGACCATTTGTTATAGGATCGAAGCTTCCCGGGTATATTACAGAATTCATTTGATATTCTCTATTTTAGTTTTTTGGAACCATATCCTTGTGTTCTTTGCCGATTATTCAATCCACCCTTTCAAAAAAAAGAGCTTTTTAAAGGCTCTGTATATATAAGGGGAAAGTGAAAATATTAAACGGCCTTTGTTTGCCTTTCTTTAATCTCGGCTTATTGTCTCATCTTTTTGATACTTTAGATTAATCGTTTTAGGAGACTATCTTTGGAAAATACGTTTAACAAAACTCCACGCAAACCCGACTATGTTACATACGCTGCGTTGTTGATGTTTGTTGTAGTGCTTGCATCAGAACTACTTTTGGTATCCTGGCTTCCAAACAAACTTATGGATGAACAGATTCATGAAAAGGAAGTGGCGAAGCAGGGAATGGTCGACCTTGAAGATTCTTTACGCGCTAAAGTTAAGAAGCTTAAGAAGATTGTTGTTACTGGAGAAGTCGAGTTGGTTGGAGACTGTCTGGATAATATTGCCCGATATCTTCGAGTGAATAGCGGAAAAATGACAAGACCGCAGGTTCGCGAGGTTATGGAAGATCTTAGTCGGTTCGAAACTATTGTTCGAGGATGGACAAAAGGTGCATCATACGTGAGAACTGAAGAGCTGGAATCAGCTTCCAGCTATATCAGCACAATCGAGTCCGATATACGCATTTCTAAGTAAGCTGTACTGCAGAATTCTTTAATTTAAAAATATTAATTTTTTGGATAAATATATGAAATTAGAAAGATTACATGAGGTGGTCTCAGCATTTGGAGATAAGAAGGTTGCCGTAGTTGGTGACGTGATGATCGATTCTTATGTATGGGGAGAAGCATCTCGGATTTCTCCTGAGGCTCCAGTGCCGGTTGTACATGTAAAGAAAAAAACTCAGTGCCTTGGTGGTGCTTCTAATGTTATGCGCAATGTCGTAACTCTTGGCGGGAATGTTAAAGCATTCGGTGTTCAGGGAGATGATATGGCTGGTCGCGAATTGACAACTCTTCTGGAAAGTTACGGTATTGACCGTTCGCATATGGTTGTTGACCGCAGCCGTAAGACTATCGAAAAACAGCGAGTCGTAGCAGGAGGACAACAGCTGCTTCGAATCGATTATGAAGATCTAGGCGATGTCGAGTTTTCTGTGCGTGAACAGATCGTTGAATCTCTTTTGGTGCAGATTGCAAACAAAAGCGTAGACGCGATTATTTTTGAAGATTACGCAAAAGGTCTTCTTGATGCGGGTATGATCGAGAAAGTCCTGGAGAAAGCAAAGCCTGCAGGAATCACTGTCGCACTTGATCCTCATCCGGGACATCCGCTTCACGTTGAAGGCCTGACTCTGATGACTCCTAATAGAAATGAAGCTTTTGGATTAGCTGGACTTTACTGCTCGGAGCCTGTTTGCCCTGTTGAGGACGATGTGGCCTTGATGGAAGTGGCTGCAAAACTTCGTGAAACGTGGAACCCTGATTATCTTCTTATTACTTTGGGTGCGCAGGGAATGGCGCTCTTTAAGAAAGATGGCAGTTTCGTTTCTATTCCGACACAAGCTCAGGAAGTGTTTGATGTGTCCGGAGCCGGTGATACGGTGATCTCAGCATTCACTCTCGCGCTGCTAAGTGATGCAAGTGGAGAAGAAGCCGCTGTTTTTGCAAACCACGCAGCTGGTGTTGTTGTTGGTAAAGTCGGTACCGTTTCTGTTGATATTAATGAAGTGATCAAAAGTTTTGAGAAGGAGGATCTGTAACATGTCGAGAAAGACTATTGCCGTTATCCCCGCGCGTTACGGAAGTACTCGCTTCCCCGCAAAAGTTATCGCTTTGCTTGCAGGTAAACCGATTATTCAATGGGTATACGAAAAAGCTGTTTCGTCTAAAGCCGATGAGGTTTACGTTGCTACTGACAACGAAAAAGTTGCAGCAGTTGTCGAGTCATTCGGTGGAAAAGTGATTATGACCGACGCGAATCATCCATCAGGAACAGACCGTATCTGGGAAGCTGTGTCGAATGTTGAAGGCGATATTATTATCAATGTTCAAGGGGACGAACCATTAATTCCTGTATCTGTTATAGATGAGCTTATTGACAAAATGATAGAAAACGAGAATATAGAGATGGGTACTGTCGCAGTTCCCGCCGTTAGATCGGAAGTTGCAAACAACCCTAATATTGTGAAATGTGTTTTCGATGACAACCAGTTCGCACTGTATTTCTCCCGTTCAATGGTTCCGTACCAGAGAGAGGATGATTTTGATACACAGACGTACCGTCATTGGGGTATCTATGCGTACCGTAGGGATGTGCTTGAACGTTTTGTTTCTCTGCCGGAAGGCAGACTGGAACAATGTGAAAAACTTGAGCAGCTTCGTGCTCTTGAGAATGGGATTAACATATATGTACATTTGAGTGATCTGGAAAGTATCGGAATTGATACTCCGGAAGATTTGGAGCTGGCGGAAAAGAAAGTCCGTGAACTTCAGTCTAAGTAATCACTCTTATTATAAAAACTAGGATAAAAAATGAATACATTTAATATTACAAAAGATATAGTGATCGGAGAAAAACTACTTCTTCTTTCAGGACCTTGTTCGGCAGAAAACTATGATATCTGCGCTCGTACTGCAGAATATTTGAAGAAGTTATGTGAAGAACTCGATGTTAATTATGTTTTTAAAGCATCTTTTGATAAGGCAAACCGCTCATCTGTAGAATCATTTCGCGGACCTGGTCTTGATGAAGGACTTGAGCTTCTTGCAAAAATTAAAAGGGAGTTCGACCTTCCAATTGTTACTGACATCCACGAAAGCAGTCAGGCAAAAGCTATTGCCCAAGTTGCTGATATCATTCAAATTCCAGCATTCCTATGTCGTCAGACTGATCTTCTCGTTGCTGTCGGAGAGACAAATAAAGTTATTAATATCAAGAAAGGTCAATTTGTTGCACCTGAAGATATGATCAATGCGATTAATAAAGTAAAGAGCACTGGTAACGATAAAATCATGCTTTGCGAACGTGGAACTACTTTTGGTTACCATAATTTTGTAGTTGACATGCGTTCGTTCCCGATTATGAAAGCAATGGGTGTTCCTGTTGTATTCGATGCAACTCACTCTGTTCAGCGTCCTGGTGGACTTGGTAACTGTTCCGGAGGAGACCGTGAATTCGTTGCTCCTCTTGCTCGTGCCGCTGCCGCTGCAGGAATCGATGCTCTGTTTATGGAAGTTCATCCGGATCCGGACAATGCGAAATGCGATGGACCGAACTCTCTTGACTTTAAAGGTGCTGCTGAAGTACTAAAATCTGTGAAGGCGATATATGAGCTTGGAAAGTAAAGCAAAAAAGATCAAGGCAATTCTGCTTGATATAGACGGCGTTTTGACTGACGGCCGCTGTGGTTACAGTGAAAATGATGAGATCAAGTTTTTTAACGTTCGTGATGGTCACGGAATCAAAATGGCGATGCGTGCCGGATTGATTGTCGGCGCTGTTTCCGGTCGTTCGGCAAAAGCTAACAAAAAGCGTGCAGATGAACTTGGTTTTAGTTTTTTATATGAAAACCAGAAAGACAAACGCGAAGCTTTTAATAAACTGCTGGTTGACTTTGATCTTAAACCGGAAGAATGTCTTTACGTAGGTGACGATGTGATTGATATTCCAATTATGACAAAAGTTGGGATTGCTGTGACGGTTGCAGATTCTCCTGATTATATTGGTGATTTTTGTGATATCAGGACAAAAAATGCCGGAGGGCACGGAGCAGTTCGTGAAGTTCTCGACTGGCTAATAAAGGAGCAGGGTAAATGGGACGAATTAATGCAAAGATATATTTCCTAGTTTTTGCGCTATTTTTGGTAAGTTTCACTCTTAATGCGGAAACAGTTTCCGGCGTGATTGAAGGGGTGAAGTTTCCAGAGTACGACAAAAATGGAAATCTTCAGTTTATGATGTACTCCAGCTATGCATTGCCAAGCGGAGTCGTTATTGAAATGGATGATGTACTTGTTGATTTTGTAAAGAAAGACGTGAGTGTAGCAGATCTGAAAGACAATAGAGCTATTGAGTTTTATTCAATTGATGACGCTGCTGAAGGAAGTGACAAGGTAAGCTCTTTCTGGAAAGCACAGCCTGACTCAAAAGCTTTCTATAAAACGTCAAAAGCATCATACAATCGTGCGACTAGTGCGGTTGAAGGTGATCAACTACTTCAGTTTAGAACTGAATCCATAGATATTGACGGTGTTGGGTTTGATATGGATCAAAAGACAAACTCTTTGAGAATAAGAAGCAATGTAACTGTTGTTCTTCGCAATAACGAAAACGATAAATAAGGTTGAGATTTTATGGTTGTTAAAAAAATATTTGTTATGTGTGTCTTTGTCCTTGGCGTGAGCTTCAGTGGTTATGCGCAATCAGGCATTGGTGATCTTTTCGGTGGTGCTTCTGATCAAAAAGGGATAGAACAAAAGCCGACGAAGATTACTTCGGAGCAGCTTGAGTACAAACCAAACCTTGCGATCTTTATCGGTAACGTAGTTGCGTTAAGTCCTGAATTCAGCATTACCTGCGAAAGAATGGAATTGAGCTTTGAAGAGATCGAAGTAAAAGGTAAGAAGAAGCGCGAACTTAAATTTATCCGCTGCTACCAGAATATGGAAGGAACAAAAAGTTCCGATACTGCGGTTGAGAGGGTCGAGATTGTTCGCAATCAACCTGCAGGAAAGGATGCTGTAAGTGGCTCGCAGAAAGGTATTGCCGGTGAAGTCGTCTACAACGTTGTTTCTGGAGAGATCGTATTGACAGGGAAGCCGGTTCTTGTTCAGGGAATGAATGAAATCCGTGGCGATAAAATCACAGTATGGCGTGATTCTGATAAAATGCACGTTGCTGGTGATGTTAAGACTCGTTTCTTTTAATTCCACAATAATTGAGGACATAAAAATGATTTTAAATATAAAAATGCTTTTGACTGTAGCTCTTACACTTGTTACGAGTTTCGGTTATTCGCAGGGGGTGGATAGCCTGTTTAATACCGGTACAACGAGTACTGAAGGAAAATCGAAAAAGCCGACGGTCATCGATTCTGATGAGATGAAAATGGATATGTCTAAGAACCTTTCTCTTTTTATCGGTAATGTTGTTGTTGAGAGTGAAACGCTTGAGATCAAATGTGAGCGTATGGAACTTTACATGGAAGACAATATTGTTGACGGTAAGACGAAGAGAGAGCTTCGAACTATCATCTGTTATAAAAACAGAGATGGAAGTGATGACGTTATCGGCGATAAAGATAATCGCGTGTTGATTATTAGAACTGAAAACGGGACGCCACAGCGATCTATTTCTGGAAAAGTTGTATACGATATGAAAACCGGTGAGATTGTTATGACTGATAAACCGGTACTTATTCAGGATATCAATGAGATTCACGGATCTAAAATTACGATCTGGCGTGATTCAGAAGAGATGAATGTTGTCGATGGACACATTAGGATGATTGACCAGAAACTATAGTTTTTATAGAAAATGAAATTTCAGAC
>JAUVCU010000315.1 GCA_030590715.1 Lentisphaeria bacterium | reverse complement strand
GAACTACAACAGCTGACGCATTAGCACTGTTCCGTATCTGATTTAGTACAAAAAATTGGTTAAAGTTGGTGCCATTCGGGCAAGCGCTTTTCCATGCACCTTATTTTCCTAAAGATATTTTAAATTGCTCCGGAACAAGCGAGCCTGGTTGTACGAATAATCCTGTTGTTACAACAGCTTCGACATCAACCAAATAGTCAGATGATTTCATCTATCCGGACAAATGCTCAATCAGGATTTTAAGGCCGATACCGATAAGAACAAGCCCACCAAATATCTCAAGTTTTTTCTCGAAGAAATGACCCAGTCTATCACCGATATAAACGCCGGCAAAAGAAGTTACGAATGTGATGGCTCCGATAATTAAAGCAGGAGTAATTATTGAGATACCGAGGAAGGACATTGAAACGCCGACCGCCAAAGCATCAATACTGGTTGCTATTGCAACAATGAACAGCACATAAATATTCAGCGGATCCCGAGCCTCCTCTTCGTCACCATCACCCTGAAATGCATCCCAGATAACCTTCGCTCCGAGTCCAGCCAGCAAGACGAAAGCGATCCAATGATCTACGCCTTTGATATACTCCTCGGCCCAGATTCCACACGCCCAACCCAAAACCGGCATAATAGCCTGAAAACCACCGAAAAATGCTGCAATCAGCATAGCATGACGCAGTCTCATTTTATGTATTGTTATACCACTGCTGATCGAAGCGGCAAATGCATCCGTCGCCAACCCGAACGATATTAAAATTATTTCCAGTATTCCCATAGTTCTCTAAAGCCATTCCATATTATTCCGCCGTAAAAGGCATGTTATTAAATTCACCCCGCAGTATATCGGCGGTAATATGCACACATAAATAAGAATCGCCACCTCGAATCTAGCCGGGACTTCATTGTTTATTAATATGATCCATTTAATTCAGTCGAAGTCTATATGACCATAAAGGTACGACTTTTACGATAATAGCCCCATGTGAAAGTACCAAAAACTTGGAACTTCCCATGGGATATCATAGAATAGTAAACTGACTACATGAAATTTAAGCGCCGAAGGTAGAGATGCCAATTGAAAGCATATACATGAATGTTCTATGCCTGGGAATTCTCATTATCAGCGCATACCTGATGGGGAAATTCGGCAGGCTCTTGCATATTGGAGAAGTCACCGGTCATGTCATCGGCGGACTTGTTGCCGGTCCGCTCGTACTCTTTTTCATTGGGGATTCGTTTCCTCCATATAAAGAGGCTCTCAACTCTCTCCACTTTTTCACCTTTATCTTTCTGAGTATCATTGTCTTTGGTATCGGAGATGAGATCTTTTTTAAGAAGGTAAAAAAATCAGGATCAGACACGTTACTCATCTGCATAATTCAAGCATTGGCGACCTGGATGGCTATCTCAGCTACATTTCTCATGCTTGGTTATAAACCTTCAATATCCTTTCTTATTGGAAGTATTGGTGTCGCAACAGCACCGGCATCAACATTTGTCATTATGAATAAGCTGGGAATTACCGGAAAGTTAAGGAATATGCTCGGCAAGATCGTCGTTCTCGATGACGTGATAGAAGTCATCCTGTTCTCAATAACAGCTGAATTAACCATCGACGCTTTACACCACACAGGTGATTCTTTTTTTCATATCGCAGCTTCAATCTCTAAAGAATTCATCTATGCAGCAGCTCTGGGCCTTGTAGTCTTTATGATGCTGCGACTTTTGATCAGCCGCAGCTGGCTGAACGAGCAGAGTGAAGGATTGCGTCAATACCATCCGGGCCCGGAGTTTCTTTCGCGCTTGATCTCTGAAATGCCCGGCCCATCAATAGAGATCTTTATCATCATTGGAGGAACCGTATCAATTGGAGTCGGTCTTGCTCTGCATTGGAACCTTCCATTTCTTATTACTGCCGTTGTTGCTGGAATTCTCGTTTCCAACTTCTTCAGCAGGCAGGTATTCAATTCTCTTAAAATCGAAAATGCCAGTGCAATGTATACGTTGGTTTTCTTTGCTCTCATTGGAGCAAATGCTGATATAGAAGCATTCCAACCGGAACATATATTTCACATCCTTGCCTACATTGTAGCGCGCTCGTTCGGGAAAATCGGAGGAACCTGGCTGGGAGCTGTTGTTACGGGGCAGGATAAGAGAATCCGCAATATTCTTCCCCGGCTAATGCTGCCTCAGGCCGGGGTCGCAGCAATTGAATCGTTTTATATAGCAGCTATGCTTGGCGATGATGGCGCCCCTATTCTCAGTATTATCATTCCAAGCCTGATCTTCTTTGAAGTTGTCGGTATTATCGCTTCGGAACGGTCATTAATGCGGTGGAGGACCTGGATAACCGGAGGTGGAGAATTTATAGGCGAAGAGGAGTCTATCCGCAAACATTTGACCGCGAACCAACTGTCTATAGGAGACCTGATCTCAAAAGACAACCTACACGTGCCGTTAGACGTCAATAGTAAAGGAGAAGCAATCTGGCGGCTTATTTCAGGCCTTCACGATGCGGGAGCAATCAAAGATCCCGGGCAGATACTCGAAATTATTTTGGAACGCGAGCGTCAGGGCGGTACAACCCTCGGAGATGGTATTGCAATCCTACACGGACGGCTCGATTACCTTGAGGAACCTGTTGTAGCTCTAGGAGTTTTACCCGCGGGCAGGAATATTACTTTCGACAGCAATGAAGACAGCCCTATTGATATTATCTACTTAGTGCTCTCACCATCAGAGAAACCGGAGATTCACCTGATGGTTCTTGCCACCATAGCAGACTTTCTCTCTAATGTTGATTTAAGAAACTCTTTGCGTCAGGCACACAACGCAAACCATGCAATAAAAGTGATACAAAAACATGCCCGATAGAAAAAGACTGCTGATATTAATCCGCTGTAGTTTTTGTGATATTCCTGTTTACGAATAAGGAGATGGACACTTCTAACCTGTAATTGTTACACTTAAAAGCGTGCTTTTTGGGTAATCATGCAGCGGCATTCCCCTGGTTAAAATATAGACACTTAGCGACTACATTCGTT
>JAUVCU010000149.1 GCA_030590715.1 Lentisphaeria bacterium | reverse complement strand
AATGGTCGCATGGATTCTTGTCGACTCAAGATATGTCAACACTGATACAGCATGAGAAAATGGGTGTATCGGGGCAGCTTTGCGGAAATATGGTCGAGACCCGCAGAGGTGGTTTTGTTGTTGAGCTGAAGAAGCCTTTGAAAAAAGGAGACCGAATCCGTATCCAACCACGCTCCGGAGAGAGTACAACTGCTGTTACAATTACCAAGATGGCGGTTGACGGGAAATTGACCAACGCCGGCCGTCGAGGCGAAAAAGTATTTATCTACTACACTCAGGAAGTTCCTAGCGACGGGATCGTTTATAAGATAGGTGCTGTGACCGAAGACAAGACAAATCAGCTTGCTGAACTGCCGTTATATCAATCAAAAAATGGAATTGACCTGGATATAAGTGTGTATCCGAATGGTCTTAATGTAAAAGTTCTTTCCCACCCGGACAAACCGGTCTGGATGAGCAAAATGGTTATAGACAAAGCGCAGAAGCGTGCGCTGGATAATGCGGCCCTTGCAGCCGGATTCAGTGAAACTCGCCTGGCTAAATACAAATTAGGGAAAGTAACCAGCAAGATAAAAGGAGAACTGTTCCTTCCTGCCGGAGTGCTTAAAAAAATACGCCGTGAGTTTTGGGAATGGGCTGAAGAACACCTGGATCAGATTGAGATGATCAACACCGATCAGGTTCTTCTGGAACAATATATAGCCGACTACGAAAACCTGGTTCCTGCAAATGCTTCCAATGAGAAGGAGTCATGCTACACTGTTGCAAAAGGTGATCAGCCTAAGAAGAAAAATACAGTCATTGTGAACTCGGTTTTTGACTGTAACAAGAAAACAGATGAAGTTATGCTTCCTCACTTTTGTTCAGAACTTCGTTTGGAAAGTCTTGAACGCAGAATTCAGGAAGCGTATGACCTTGGAGTCCGTCGTTTCCGTGTGACTGCAATGTACCAGATCCAGATGCTGAAAAAGTATAACGATATTGAAATGGTTGGTTCGTACCCGCTCCCTGTATTGAACTCGGCAGCGACTCAGGAATTAAAAGAGTACGGATTCTCCCGCGTTCAGGCGTGGCTTGAGCTGGAAAAGGATCAGTTCGAGGCATTTATTGCGCGTTCGCAACTTCCGGTAGAGCTTTACCGTTATGGTCGTCCTTACCTGTATGCAACCCGTGCGGATGTACATGTGGAAGGTCACGTGAGCGATAACCGCGGTATTGAATTCACGGTTGAGCAGAATAAAGCGATGGCGGTAAATTACATTTATCCGATTCAAGTATTATCTATTCCCAAAATGGAAAATACGGTTGATTTCTTCGACCTGTCTCATGCATGGTGGAATGAGAAGAACACCACTCAATTCAACCTTGAACACGTTCTGAAATAGATATTTTTCCCCGGCCTTGATTAGATCAGGCCGGGATTTTCAAGGATATAAACAACTCGTATCTTTATGAAAAAATGAACGGTAAGTCCTAGTTAGAAAGCTCTGTCAGTTGCTCCAAAATAGAACTGTAATCGAAGTTATCAGCCTTCACTTTAAGCTCTAATGACAAAGCCGGAAAATCTTCAGACAGTTTCCCAATAATTTTATTGATGGAACTGGCATGTCCGCATTCAAGCGCGCCCCGAAGTTCGACGATCAAATTGCCAGGCAGAAGAGATAAATCCTTATCAACATGTTCCGGCGCCTGCACAGAATGCTCGTTCTCTTCATCATCAACGCGTACTTCTTTGTACGGAATAAATTTCATCATCTCTTTTATCAGATCGTGCTGAGATACAGGTTTGCGAATATAACCATCACATAATTCATCTATCAGTTCTTCATCCTGTTTAAATGCGGATGCGGTAATGGCAATAACAGGTATATCTTTAAGTTTATTATTTCCTTTAAGAATTCTGGATGCCTCATAACCATCCATAACGGGCATCTTCATATCCATAAGAATAAGATCCGGATTGCATTTTTCCGCCTGTTCAATACACTCTTTACCGTTTTGAGCTTCAGTGATTACAATATCCTCATCTTCCAGATATGTTGATATAAGTTCCCGGTTAAGATCGACATCATCACACAACAGCACCTTTGAATGCTCAAAACGTATCAGATTATGATCGATCACAGCTGATTGTTCGTTAATGTCCATAGTCGCGGCAACTTCAACTTCTTTCAGGTCAATATGAAAAGCGGCCCCCTTGCCGACCTCTGACTCCACATGAATATTTCCATTCATCATCATCACAAGACGTCTGGTGATTGTCAGGCCTAAGCCCGTACCGCCGTATTCCTCAGCCTTCTGCCCTTTTGTCTGCTCAAATGCGCCAAATATTTTGCCACATTGATCTTTAGGTATTCCTATTCCAGAATCTTTCACGGTAATCCTGAGATCTACCTGACTTTGACTATTATAATCATTTTCCAAAAGAGAGGCTGCAATAAGTATGTAGCCGCTATCGGTGAACTTGATTGCATTTCCGATCATATTTACCAGGATCTGCCGAATACGTACCGGGTCCATAATGAGAGCTTTTGGAATTTCATCATCATATTCAAACCTAAACTGGAGCTCTTTTTCTAGCATTTTCTGTCTAAATATGGTCTCTACTTCTATCATCAGCTGCTTCAGCCCGACGGAAGAATACTGCAGTTCCAGTTTACCCGCCTCCACTTTAGAAAGATCGAGGGTGTCATTTATCAACCGAAGAAGAGCTTTCCCGCTTGAATGAATAGGATCAAGATAATGCAGAAGGTCTGGAGACTTCACCTTGCGTTTTAAGATTTCAGTAAAGCCCAGAATGGCGTTCATCGGCGTCCGTATCTCGTGCGACATATTGGCAAGGAACTCACTTTTGGCCAGATTCGCTTTTTCGGCTGCTATTTTGGCCTGCATCATTGCCTCTTCTGCAGCCTTACGTTGTTTTATTTCTTTTGCAAGTAATCTGTTCCAGGCTATTACAATGACAATTAAAAAGAGTGCCAAAGCACCGAGTCTCCATATACGGGTGTAATCAAATTGTTTCTGTTCTTTGAGGCTCATCCAGCGCTGATAGATCGTATCTCTTTCTGATTTTGATATCGCGTCAAAGCCTTTTTGAAGAATGCCGGCGAATAACGGCCAGTCATCGCGAACAGCCATGGATTGTTCATATTTGTATGGGGTCTCTCCTACGACCCTGATGTTGAAAAGATCCATTTTGCGAATGTAATAACTTGTTGTAATCACATTCCCGACATAGGCATATACATCTTCATCAGACACCAGTTGCAGCGCTTCCTGTATATTAGCAGTCGTACGAAGGTTTATTCCCGGATGATTTGCCTTAAGCCATTCGTGGACCGCGTAGCCATCGACGACTGCGACTGTCTGTCCGGCAAGGTCATCTAAACCTGAAAGATAGGTTATTTTCTTTGTTGCGAAGATCTTTACCGGCATGGAGATATACGGTTTTGTAAACCGCAATTTTTTTTCCCTTACCGGAGTTTTTGCGATGGATCCGACCATATCTTCTTTTTTCTGTTTTGCCCGCTCTACTCCCTCGCTCCACGTTATTCCTTTGGATACTACAAAGTTTATTCCGAGAAGTTCTTCAAGCTGTTTTAGGTAATCGATGGTCACCCCCTGATACATACCCAGCTCATCGACAAACTCAACTGGAGCCAAATTTTGATCTATAACAACACTTATTTCCTGATGTTCTTTCAGCCATCCCTTTTCCAAAGGTGATAGAGAAATTTTGTCCCGCATTTTCAGTTGCAGGTCTTTAGCATATTCGATCGGTATCCATTTTCCTATAATTGCGATTCGTTCCTCAGTCGTGATAGTTTTCAACGCTTTATTGATAAGTTGAGGCAATTCAGGCCAATCCTTGCGTACAGCGAAGGAAAGCGGGTTTGATTCTCTACTTGTATATCTGGCTATTTTAAGGTTTGTTAAATTCATCTCCTGAATCGTATGTGTAGACACAGCAAGGTTACCAATTGAGGCATCGATTTCACCCCTTGACAGAGCCTTCATAGATTCCTGAAAACTGTTGTAAAGTACCGGGATTATCGCCGTTTTTTCCGTTAAGAATCCATGATGTGAGCTGTTTTCATGACAACCGACGACTGCATCTGACAAATCGCTGAGTCCTTTGATATTTGAATCTGATCTGGTAATGATAACTCTTGGGAAAAACAGATATGGATCAGAATAGGTATAAATTTTCTTTCTCGCTTCAGTTGTCCCGACACATGGCAGAACATCGATTTGCCTTTCCTTCCCTTGTTGAATGACCTCTTTCCAGGTCAGCCCTGGTGCATGGGTAAATTTAATACCGATCCGTTCTCCGATAAGCCTCACATAATCAGCGGCAATACCAGAGTACTTATCATCTGATGAAACCATTTCAAAAGGGGGGAATTTCGGATCGACACCGATCTTCACAACCGGGTGGTCTTTTATCCACATTTTTTCGACAGCAGTGACTTCGACCGAGACCTTTTCCTGCTGCCCCCCCCCAGCCATTTTTGACGTATTGCACGTGTTTTTTCATATGGAATAGACGAAATTGCTTTATCAAATATTGCAGCCAGCATCGGCCAGTCTTTTCGAACACCAACAGAAAGTATAACAGGTGCCTTTTTCATTCTGCCCTGAAGCTGCAGGTTCGTAAGAAGTTCGCTTTCAATCAAGTAGGTAGCAACAGCACGATTACCCGCGTAGGCATCTGCTTCACCCCTTGAGACAGCATCAAGAGCCAACGACGTCGATTCATATTCCCGCACTGTTACGCCCGGATATTTTGTTCTGAATAACGTTACATTGTAGTAGCCACGTTCAAGAGCGACGACTTTGTTGTTGAGCTCTTCTTCTGAATTATAATAGGAGGCATTTGTACGACCTATTATAACATGTGGTGTTTTCAGATACGGCGTCGTGAATTCAAAGAATTCCTCCCTTTCCGGTTTTGGTGTGATATCCATGAGTGCATCAAGTTTTCGCTCTTTTACCAGCTCATAGTTTTGTTCAAAAGGTGCCGGGTGAGTAACCAGTCTGTTACCTAAAACCATATTTAATTCGTCAATGTAATCTGCATCAACACCATTCTCCAGCCCCAATTGATCTAAGTAAGCTACCGG
>JAUVCU010000290.1 GCA_030590715.1 Lentisphaeria bacterium | reverse complement strand
AGTATTCGCTGGGATAAATTGTTACACTACCATCTGTATTTGCCATAATTTCAGGCCTTACGTAAATGGGGTCTGATAATCTCTTGCCAAATCTAACATAACATTCAATAGGCGTTTCCCATAAAGCATGTAGTTGATCGTCGTAGCGACGTAACTCTAATGTATCATAGGTTCCTTCTCTTAGCCTTATTCCAAATAAAAAACCACTATCATCACAATCAAACTCCAGAATACCAGAATTCAGAGTATCTCCAACTATCAATGTGTCACCAAAAATCGGAGTAATATAGGAAGCGGCCCATCTCTTTATATACAGTGTATTTGGATCACAATGCATCTCAACATCACGATCGTGATAGTACTCTTCGGTTCCTGCAGGACTGTTTACAAGACCATCAGGGGAGATAACCCTTAAGAAGCCATCGTAGTTTCCCCCACCTCCTATTATGTTGGGAATATAATTATCATAGATAACAATAAAATTACCATCAGGTGTCAATGCAGATGTTGTAAACGCTAAAAAATGAGTATAGGTGTCAACAATACTTCCTGGCGCATCCCAAAGAGCTTCGCCATTTGAATTATAACGTTGAGCATATAGAGTTTTGTTTGCTGTGTTGTTATACAGCACATAAACACCGCTTTCTCCATCAGTAGCAGCAGTTTCAAATATAATTGAACTGTCACTCACGCCAAGCGGGACATCTATGAGCACCCCTTCTGAAGAATAAAACATGTATTTCGAACTATCATTTCTGATCAATATATGCATATTCCCGTTTTCGGCCGGAATAATTTCTCCATAGCTACCGCT
Source organism: Lentisphaeria bacterium (assembly GCA_030590715.1). Lineage (GTDB taxonomy): Bacteria > Verrucomicrobiota > Lentisphaeria > Victivallales > JAUVCU01 > JAUVCU01. The sequence continues at coordinate 2,470 of JAUVCU010000290.1, read as the reverse complement.
TTCTATAAGAATTGATGCGAAAGCAGGTGTTAAAATGAGTAACACAATAGTAGTAATAATAACAATTTTGCGCGTATTCATAAATAACCTCATTAATTCGATACCCAAACATACAAGTTTTTATCAATTCTTAAAAGGGATATCTTCATATGTAGGAAAGTGGATAGGAGCTAGCCCCCACTTCTTCAAAACCCGCATTATTACTAGCTTAAACACCCAAAAATACAAACTTCATCCCACTAGCCACATCTTGGTGTACACAAACCGTAAAACCCGCATAGATAAAGGCTCTGTACTGGACTCTTAATCCGTTTGTTCTAGGTTCCCCCAAGGGGGTCCCTATGGGAAAGTCCTAGATGGCGTACGATACTCCCCTCTCTTGGGGAGTTTTGTTTTTAGAACGATTTATTTGTGAGAGAGGTTTTGTGGCATTTCAAATGCCAGTTATGAGTTATGAATTATAAGTTATGAGTAGAAAAAACCTCTCGCATCTTTCGACGAGAGAGGCATTATTATTACCAGTCACTAGTTTCTCCTGCACACCGTAGCTTTCTTGACCTTCGTAGCTTTAGCGTAGGAGGTAGCGTAGGTGTGAGTTTCCAGTCACTAAAAGAAAAGCCCCGATGATTCGGGGCTTTTCTTTATTGTATGTCAGAGATTCATTTACTTCTCTTCGTCGACGACCTTATAATCAGCGTCTTCAACATTTTCAGCTTGATCAGCACCGGCATTAGGATCAGCATCGGGAGCACCCCCCATATCGGGTCCACCTTCTTGTTGCTGAGCTTGTTGAGCCTGTGCATAGATCTTTTCAGAGACCTTCATCATGGCTTGGTTAACCGCTTCGATCTTTTCAGTGATCTCATCGGGGTTATCTGAGGTTTTGACTTTTTCCAATTCAGCTAAAGCATCTTCGACAGGTTTTTTGTCAGCGTCTTCGAGCTTGTCGCCCATGTCATCCAACGCTTTCTGTGTTGCGAAGAGGGTTTGCTCAGCTTGATTGTGAGCTTCCACTTTCTTGCGGAAATTTTCATCTTCTTCAGCATGCTTTTCGGCTTCATTGGTCATGTTATCAATTTCTTGATCTGTCAAACCACTTGAAGATTCAATTCTGATATTTTGTTCTTTGTTGGTTGCTTTATCTTTGGCAGTTACATTCATGATACCATTGGCATCGATGTCAAAACTGACTTCGATCTGCGGGATACCGCGAGGAGCAGAAGGAATACCATCTAAGATAAAACGACCCAGTGTCTTATTGTAAGATGCTTGTGAACGTTCACCCTGAAGAACATGGATCTCAACTTGAGGCTGATTGTTTGCAGCGGTAGAAAAGATCTCTGATTTCTTGACAGGAATGGTTGTGTTTCGTTCGATGAGCTTGGTAAAAACACCACCGAGTGTTTCAATACCTACTGAAAGAGGAGTTACGTCAAGCAAAAGGACATCTTTGACATCACCTTGAAGAACACCGCCCTGAATAGCAGCGCCAACTGAGACAACTTCGTCCGGATTCACGGTCTTATTCGGTTCTTTACCGAAAATATCTTTAACAAGCTTTTGAACGGCAGGGATACGGGTTGAACCACCAACGAGGATGACTTCATCAATATCTGAAGCTTTCAAACCGGCATCTTTAATTGCGTTTTCACATGGTTTGCGAACGCGGGATACCAGGTCTGCAGTCAATTGATCAAATTTTGCACGGGTCATTGAAACAGTTAAGTGTTTAGGACCTGATGCATCAGCGGTAAGGTAGGGTAGGTTGATCTCTGTCTGCATTGAAGTTGAAAGTTCCATTTTGGCTTTTTCAGCTGCTTCTTTTAAGCGTTGTACAGCCATAGGATCTTTGGAAATATCCATGCCTTCTTGTTTTTTAAATTCTGCCAGCAAGAAATCAATAAGTTTTTGGTCAAAATCGTCACCACCGAGGTGAGTGTCACCATTTGTAGATTTTACTTCGAATACGCCGTCACCGATCTCAAGTACTGAAATATCGAATGTACCGCCACCAAGATCAAATACGGCAACTTTTTCTTCTTTGCCTTTGTCCAAACCATAAGCTAGTGCAGCAGCTGTTGGTTCATTGATGATACGTTTTACGTCCAAGCCGGCGATTTTACCGGCGTCTTTAGTTGCTTGACGTTGTGAGTCATTGAAGTAAGCCGGTACAGTAATAACAGCTTCTGTGATTTTTTCACCAAGATAATCTTCAGCGATCTGTTTCATTTTCTGCAGAATCATAGCTGAGATCTCAGGGGGAGAATAGGTTTTCTTGTCAATTTTTACACGAATATCTTTATTTTTGCCTGCTTCAACAGTGTAAGGAACTTCAGAGCGTTCGTTTGCAACTTCACCGTGCATGCGACCCATAAAGCGTTTAATACTGTATACGGTATGTTCTGGGTTGGTAACGGACTGGCGTTTAGCAGCGGCGCCCACAAGGCGTTCTCCGTCCTTTTTAAAACTT
>JAUVCU010000277.1 GCA_030590715.1 Lentisphaeria bacterium | reverse complement strand
GCGCCTCGTCCGTTGGACATAACGTAACGCAGTTCATTCTTTTTCCGCTTCCGTGCAATCCGGTCAAAATAAGCGCATCCCAGCAGAACTCCGCAGAGGGATGTATCGTAAGAATTACCCTTTACCTTCAATTTGCCCTTCAGCATTTTAGACAATTTTATAATTCTGTGCGCGGCACCAATATTTACCGTAATCCCCGAAAGATCAATTTTTTCCTTCTTTTTAACCTTATTCAGAACATCGATTCTTGTCACAATGTCGCAGTCCTCAAAACCTTTGTTACAACGCAGAAAATCCCGTTCCGAAACAATAGCGGCAAGATCACATGCCAAAGCCCCCTGCCCCATTTGTTTGCCAAGCACCATCATATGTGCCAAACGAGGATTCAGACCAAGCGAGATGATTTCTCGACCTGTATTTGTTATTTTAAAATCAGAATCAAGTGCGTCCAGATCGACCAGAAGACTTCTGGCTTCCGCAAGCGATGATGCAGGAGGCTTGTCAACCCAAAACAGATCATTACAATCCACAACACCCCACATAGCCAGTTCAATTGCAAAAGCAGACAATTCGGCATCGACAATTTCTGGTTTATCGTGTTCGATCAAAGTGCGGTCGATCCCTTCAGACCAGAGCCTGTAGCATACGCCCGGAGCCAAACGTCCGGCACGACCAGCTCTCTGATCTGCAGAAGCACGCGAAACTCTCACCGTTTCCAGCTTTGTCATACCGCTGTTCGGGTCGTATTTGGGAGTTCTCATAAGGCCAGAATCAATAACTGCAGTAACGCCTTCAATGGTCAAACTGGTCTGGGCAATAGATGTAGCCAGTACAACTTTAACAGAGCCACCCGGCATCGGATTTATCGCCCTTTCCTGTTCTGCAAAAGTAAGATCACCGTAAAGCGGTAGAATTTCTGCAGCGGCCGGCAGCGTCATATTTTTTAAATACTCTTCGGTTCTTTTTATTTCACCGACTCCGGGCAGAAAGACAAGAATGCTACCTTCATTATCTTTAAGCGATTGAATGACAGTTCGAACAACCGCATCTTCAATCCGAGTTTTCTGTGGAGTTTCTATATTGTGAACGTCCACATCATAGCAGCGGCCTTCACTGACAATAAGAGGTACGTTTCCAAGAACATCCGAAAGTCGTGTTCCATCAAGGGTAGCCGACATTATCATTAACTTAATATCTTCTCTCAACGCTTCCTGAACATCAATTGCCAGAGCCAAGCCAAGATCGGCGTGGATACTTCTTTCATGAAATTCATCAAAGATAATTAATCCGACGCCTTCAAGCTCGGGATCACTCTGTAAACGACGCGTAAGAATACCTTCTGTCACCACTTCGATTCTTGTTTTTGAAGAAACGACTGACTCCATCCGGACGCTGTACCCTACAGTCTCTCCGACTTTTTCACCCAGTATTTCAGCCATCCTGTACGCGGAGGCTTTTGCCGCCAGCCGTCGAGGCTCCAGAACCAGAATAGATTTTCCAGCCAGCCAGTCTTCACATAATAATTCTACAGGAACAACAGTGGTTTTCCCGGCCCCGGGAGGAGCCTGAAGAACAAGTCTGGAATTATCGTTCAAAGATTTTTTTATCTGCGGCAACACGCCGTAAATCGGAAGTTTACTCACTAAAAAACACCAGCATAATTAAAAATATTAAAACCTCTACTCTGAATACATTCCCGACATTTCCCCCTCTCGGAGACGAACGATAAAATGAAAGTGACTACCAACGCCGACCTCACTGTCAAACCACATAACTCCGCCCATTTTTTCAACGATTTTAGCCGCGATTGACAAACCGAGTCCTGTACCTTCAAACGGCCTTGTATACGTACCATCCGCCTGTGAGAATGGACTAAATATGGAATCTCGCAGTTCATCTGAGATACCGATTCCGGTATCAGCGACTCCGAAATGAATGATATCTTCTTTTTCGGTTTTCTGCTCTAGTTCAACAGAAACGGTAATGCTGCCTGACTCTGTAAATTTTACGGCATTACCCAGTAGATTAGACAGTACTTTTGTCAGCATACTAAAATCACCATTCACGATTCCGGGGATACTATCACCCATTACCGTCTTTACTTCAAGTCCTTTCTCTTCCAGCTTTTCATCATATTTCCTCACAGCAAGCCCGACCATATCCTCGAGAACGAACGGCTCATTAGTGAACTCAATCTCTTCAAAATCCAAATTTGAATAATCAATTATCTCGTTGATGACATTCAGAAGATCAATTCCGGAATCACGCACCATTGTAAGCAGCTCTTTCTTACTGTCGTCAATATCAGAATCAATCACCAGATCGGTTACCCCGATAATAGCGTTCATTGGAGTTCTGATCTCGTGACGCATATTATTCAAAAACTCAGACTTCGCTCTATTCGCTGATTCAGCTATTTTAAAAGCATTATCTAACTTACCTTCAGTCTCTTCGAGCTTCTGTTTCTCTTTAGAGAAACCACCGAGAGCACTCTTCAACAACTCATTCTTTTTTAAAAGGTCATTCTTCGTTTTCTGGAGCCCCTTGAGTAAAAATATGGAAAGCACAACGTGAAGAGCAATGATAAAAGCAATAATAAAAAAGGGAAGTCCTGCATAAACGGAAAAAAGCAGAGCACATACAAGCAACAATTCACAGACAACCTGAACGATACCAAAATCTAAAAAGTCTAACTTCTTAAAAGTCATAAATGACCTCCTGTCACTACTTACTAATTATACCGAATTAGAATTTTCAATGCCACAATTCAAGTAAAACTAAATACAACGCAGTATAAAGAGGGTAAAAATAAAAGTAATAATTGGCAGCTATTGTTCAATGGTTTACACGTTCAAACGCTCAGTAGACATCACGAGGAAATTGGAATTGAGACAGAAAAGACAACACCATTATTATGTTTATTTTCCACACGAACCTCCCCGTTAAGCTTGTGAACCTGGCGACTAACAATAGCCAGCCCTACGCCCGTCCCCCTATATTTAGAGTGGAGTGTTTCCCGTCCCTTAGTAAACAGTCCAAAAATAGCCTCCTTCTCTTCCTCAGGAATACCAATCCCGGTATCTTCCACATGAAAAATCAATTCGGGTAAAACATCACCGCTGCTATTGCCCGGTTGCCATTGTATTCTCAATTCGACCGACCCGCTATCGGTAAACTTAACTGCATTACCAACAATATTTGTCATAATTTGACGAAGTGCTGAGGTATCTGAATTAATAAACTGTGGACATTGCGGTTCAATTACGGTCGTTAACGCGATTCCTTTTTCACTTGCATGTAGGTCGTAATATGCGGCAACGTCACTAATCAATTCCCGTATATTTATCTGATGTATCTCAAGTTCTAATTTATCAGCTTCAATTTTTGTGATGTGAAGAATATCATCCACCATCTCCAACAGGCTTCTCCCGTTCTTAACAAACTTCTCAAGA
>JAUVCU010000286.1 GCA_030590715.1 Lentisphaeria bacterium | reverse complement strand
AAATCACATCCACAGTATGAGCTGGCAAAAAAGCAGATGACTGGTGGATCAGGGATAGTAACGGTGAAATTTGATTTGGATTTTGATAGTGTCGTCAAACTGGTTTCAAACCTTAGCCTGTTTTCTCTTGCCGAAAGTTTAGGTGGAATTGAGTCTCTTATCTGCCACCCGGCTTCTATGACTCATGCTTCTATCCCTCGTGAAGAGCGTGAAGCCGTAGGGATTACTGATGGTCTGGTTCGATTCTCTATTGGAATTGAAAGTTGTGACGACTTAATCGCAGATATTAATACTTCTCTTAATAACCTTTAGAGGTTTTTTGATGCCGCATAAATCTTTGATTGATAATCCATTGTATAAAGCCGAAGATCTTGGGAAAGTCCTTCCGCAAACAACGCATGCCATTTCGGTTTGTCTGCCGAGATGGGAGGACGTTGTCGGATATGAGGAACGTGACCCTGCTGTTCTTGACGAACTTAAGGGCGGTTATCCCCGATTTGTTTATCATCCGTTGGTCTCTGAGGCTTTTGAACTGTTTAAACACGATGATAGCTTAGAGTGTCAGGTGTATTCTTCTATGACTGCGGCAGAGCGTTGTAAAGATTATTTGCTGTCAAGGATGGAAGGCGCTAACGTTTATTGTTCTTATTTTGAAGACTACCATGCTGCGGTTGTTTATTTCCCTCTTTTTTTAACAGATGACGCCAAAGCGTATTGGCAGCATACGGGGGAGGGAATCTCTTCCAGATTCGCCGAGGCAATTATTAATGGAACAACTATTCCTGATGCTGAATACGAGAGAAAGCAGCTTAAAGAAAGAATTGCTGAATATTTGGATGTTGATAGTTCTTGCGTTTATCTGTTCCCCGGAGGAATGTCCGCAATAAATGCTGTCCATCAGGTGTGTCTTGAGTTAAGGCCGGGGCTGGAGTCGGTACAGTTTGCTTTCCCTTATTCCGATACACTTAAACTTCAGGAAAAGTTTGGTGAAGGGGTAACATTCTACCCGAGTGGTGATGAGACTGACCTAGCCGATTTGAAGCTTCATTTAGACGAAACTGAAATTTCAGCTTTGTTTTGCGAGTTCCCGACAAATCCTCTTTTGACGTGCGTGGATATTAAAGCTATTTCCGTTTTGGCTGAAAAGTATCACTTCCCGTTTATCGTTGACGACACGATAGGTGGATATACAAATGTCGATCTGCTGCCTCATGTTGATCTGCTGGTCACGAGTCTTACAAAGTTCTTTTCGGGAACTGGTGATGTTATGGGTGGTGCTGTTGTAGTAAATCCTGAGAGTGAATTCTCAAAAGAGTTTTTGGAAAAGCTGAACGAAATATGTGTTGATGACTCTTATTGCGGTCTTGATGTGATTAGGATTGAGGAAGCGTCCCGGGATTATCCGGAGCGCATGGAGAAAATAAATAAAACGGCAGAAGAATTGTGTGATTATCTTGTTGAGCACGAAATGGTCGATTACGTTTATTATCCGAAGGCTTCAGGTAAAGAGATTTATGATTCACTAAAAAAGGAAAGCGGCGGCTACGGTGGGGTTTTATCTTTTGTTCTTAAAGATGCGTCCCGGGTAACACGGCCGTTTTATAATGAATTGAAAATCAGCAAGGGGCCAAATCTTGGTACGTACTTCAGTTTGTGTTGTCCGTTTACCATTCTTGCTCATTACCACGAACTCGAATTCGCGGAATCTGCCGGCGCATCACGTTATCTGATTCGTATCTCTGTCGGACTCGAAGATATTTCAGATCTGAAAACGCGATTCGATCATGCATTTGACACTATTAGCGAGATTATGGGAAATCAGCCCGATCTGATTTAAAACGGTTTTTTTAAAAAATGCCGCGTCACCAGAACCTGAGTTTAGCCACAAATTCTGGTGACGAGGCATATTTTGATACTAACCTTTGATTCTAATTCTTTTATATTGCTGTATCTTTGGATTCACGGCATATCGATCTTTACTATGACGAGTTTCGTTATGCAATAGTTATATGGGAGGTCGTGATGATTATTGGTTTCAAGTGTGAAAATACTGAAAAATATGGAATCAAACTTTTGTAAAAAAGATTCCTCACGAATTACAGCGAATTGCATTGAGGAAATTGATCATAATTCACAGTGCAAATGAATTGACTGATTTGAAAAGTCCTCCAGGTAATATGCTTGAAGCATTAAAGGGAGATAGGAAAGGTCAACATAGCATTCGTATTAATGATCAATGCAGAATCTGTTTTGTGTGGGAGAATAACAATGCATACGATGTCGAAATAACAGACTATCATTAGGAGGAAAACATGAAGATGATACCAATAATACACCCAGGAGAAATTCTGCTTGAGGAATACCTTAAACCAATGAGGCTAAGTCAGAATAAGTTAGCAAATGCAGTTGGTGTGCCTCCGCGGAGAATTAATGAGATTTGTCTCGGTAAGAGAGGAATAACAGCTAATACAGCATTGAGGCTTTCAATCTTCTTTGACATGAGTGCTGAGTATTGGCTAAACATTCAAAAAAACTTTGAGCTTCGCATTGTTAAAGGTAAAGAACAAAAGAACTTTCTTAAAATGATTCGGCCTTATGCGGAAACAAGTGATACTAATACTGTTGCTCGTGCCGAAGATCCTTCAATAAAATATAACTAAATATATTAGGTATGTTGTTGTAGGTGAACTATTAATAGTCCCTTTGGGATTACGACCCCCTCACTTGCCTTTGCTTCATTGATTAAAGCTAAGCTTCATCAATTACTTCTCTATTCTTGAACTTCTGCATTTTCAAAGAATCACTAAAGACTTCGCAAGAATGACGACCTTGAGTATATTACGGAACGAAAATTACTAAAAATTAACATATATAAGTGAAACTATGAAACATGATGTAGAAGTAATGGCCCCGGCTGGGTCATATGCTGCTCTTGACGCAGCGCTTAAAGCAGGAGCCGATTCTATCTATTTCGGCGCCGGTGTTCTGAACATGCGTTCGATGTCATCCGCAAATTTTGAGATGGATGATATCCGCAAGATCGCAAAAAAATGCCGAAAGTGCGGAGTTAAATCATACCTGGTTCTTAACGTATTGGTTTACGATGAAGATCTGGCTGCGGTTAAGGAAACGTGTGATGTAGCGAAAGAGGCGGGTGTTTCCGCTGTTATCGCTTCGGATATTTCCGCGATCGAATACGCTTACTCAATCGGCCTTGAGGTTCATATTTCAACTCAGCTGAATCTTTCAAATATTGGGGCTGTGCGCTTTTTTGCGAAATACGCGACGGTTATGGTTCTTGCTCGTGAACTTGAGCTTCACAGAATCAAAAATATTATTGAC
>JAUVCU010000329.1 GCA_030590715.1 Lentisphaeria bacterium | reverse complement strand
TCAGATTGTTCGAAATTTCTATAATTTCGGCAGTCAACCGACGGCTCCCGCACTTTCGGATAATGTCCCGAAGTGTTATAGGTTCCCCGTCGACCGATGCCAAAACCGAGTGAGACAGAGTCTGAGACAGAGTCGTTTGCTCAGTTTCGATTCTGTCTGCACCTCTGGAAATAATTGAGGCAAAACATGTAATTATAAATGTCAGCTTTTTTATCAATCTATTATTCCAGTTTTAGAAATTCACGCCAAGGCCAAGCATGTAGGTACGCCCGTTTGCCGGATAATAGCCTCCATATCCCGGTCCAGTGTAGGCCGCAGCTGCATACTTTTCATCAAAAACATTGTTAACACCGGCAAAGAAGTTCATTTCAACGTCCTTGATTTCGCAGTCATAGTGAAGACCAAGATCAACCGTAGTGTATGAGCTGAGAATATCGTATTGGCCGGTGCTCTCAGTTGTGCGGTTTCCTGTATATACCGCCTCCGCTGTGAAACGAAGGTCTTCGATTATCGTGACTTCAGCACCAAGAATAGCTTTATCTTTAGGTGTCAGGGCAATTCTTTCGCCTTCATTTGCTCCATCAGTGAATTCTGCTTGCTGATATGTGTAGCCGGCCCACATGTTGAAGTGGTCGTTGAAAATATATTTTGAGCTAAGTTCGACTCCTTGATGGATTGTTTTGTCCATATTTTCGTTAACGCCTGTCCAGGCACCAGTACTTCTGAATCCGATCTCATCTTCCATTTCGGTGCGGAAGAAGGTCGCCGCAAAGTTGAAACTTTCATTCGGTTCATATTCAAAACCTAGTTCGTAGCTTTTTCCTTTTTCAGCCTCAAGGTCCTGCATAAACTGTCCGTAGGTGATGTATTCGTCCATGAACGGGTAGCGGTAAAGGGTGTCATACTTTGCGAAAACTTTGACGCTTTCGGTCGGGCGTGCCGTCAGGCCGATATGATAGCTGTTCGCTCTGTTTGTCTTGTCATAGACCTGGTTGTTGTTGTCAAAATCAAACTTCGCAATCTCACTTCTTGCTCCAAGAGTAAAGATCAGTTTGTCTTCAATCAAGTGAAGGGAGTTGTGAGCGTAGACACCAAGGCTGTTTTTACGGGTTGCACTTTCTCCGGTAATTTTTCCCGTTGTTGCTGATTTCTTAATCAGATCCATCTCAATGTTTTCGTAATCAACACCGATCAACAGTTCATTCTTCAGTTCAAATAGAGGCGCTGTAATGATGTATTTAGGAGAAATACTGAAGGATGTAATCTCTTTGTCGTAGATCGACCATAATTTAGAATAATCATCTGTCTGTGAAAAACCCGTATCAAGCTTGAAGGTATTGTATTCTCCAAGTTTCAGATCGAACCCGGCATCTATATTGTGAGTTTCTGATACGCCGTGATCATCTACTCTTTTGCTCTTTTTAGGATCGTTTTTGAACTCCTGTTTGTTTAGACTTCCCGCAAGTTCGTATTTGTTCTTATTCGTCGAAAGGTTCAAATACGTGTTCAGATCCTCTGTCATCTGATAATCAAGATTAATTCCACCGCTTTTTGAAGAGTATGCTGTGTTATTTCTGTATCCGTCAGATGACTGGTTGTCGCCGGTCACGGCAAAGTTAAGGTCACCTGCAGAACCGGTGATAGTTGCGGACTGCTGATTGAATCCGTCCGACCCGAAGTTTGTCTGAAGGTTCACATTAACATCTTCAGAACCTTTTTTCGTAATGATATTGATTACCGCTGCAACGGCGTGATCTCCGTATAGTGTCGAGTTAGCGCCTTTTACCACTTCTACGCGCTCGATATTACTTACCGGTATTTGAAGCCAGTTGATAGAAGCCATATCCGGGCGGTTCATGCGGCGCCCGTTTAGAAGCACGAGGGTTCTTCCGTGAGCATTGCCTCCAAAACCTCTTACATCAAGTGTTGCTTTAGCCGCATTACCAGTAACAGAAACAAAGTGGATACCTGCTTTACTTTCAAGAGCTTCAGTCAGGTTTACATAGTGACCTGCTTTGATATCTTCCGCCGTAATAATGGTTGCATTTGCCGGTACATTTTTAACTGAGTTTTCGACGCGAGTCGCCGTAATCAGCATCTCTTCTCTCTTTTCTGTTTTTTCGACTTCTTCTGCAGTCTCATTTTGCGTTTCTGCAGCTTGAACAGTTTCTATTTCTTTAGGTTCAACTTTCAGATCATCTGAAAATGCGCCTGGTACCAGTGATATAAAAAAGGCACCTGCTAGTAATATTTTATTCATTTTTTTTACTTTTTTCCATAATTTATTAATTAAGATTTCCCCCCGCAACTTTGAGCGCTCGGCGTTATGTTCTTGAGCTCAGGGCAGGGGGAGTCAGTGAAAATACGGACAGATTATTTGTCCTTTTCTGATGATGAAAATTTCTCTATAGTACCTCCGGGCAAGAATCCCGGGTATAAAAAAATCCCCAGACACGTGAATACACGTAGTCTGGGGATTCCGAATTTAATCCACCGAAAAATCTCACAACGTTCCTTTTCCACGAGAACAAAGTTATAACTGAAATGTGAGGCAGGTCTTCTGGCTTCCGGATCAGTCTACTCGTCGAATCTTCCCATCTCTTCTGAAACAGTGATATATCTCGACTTTCGTCCCCGGTTACAGCGGCGGGCCCGCGCCGGACTTTAACCGGCTTCTCTATTAAAACCTTTTCAGGTTACCAAACATTTTGATCCCTTTTTGGATCAACGTTGAACATAATTACCTTTTCAACTTTGTCAAAAACATTATGAAAATAAAACTGCTCTTTTTTAGTGGTGTTATTGCTTGCTTTAGTAGTATGGGATGTGTCTG
>JAUVCU010000048.1 GCA_030590715.1 Lentisphaeria bacterium | reverse complement strand
TTCAACTTCAAAATGAGGAATACGTCGAAGTCTGTGAAGGTATTGGGAGTATAGCCGATTTTGATCTCCAGTTCCCTCAGCGGAATGGAGCCGAAGTCGTGTCATATAAAGAAAGAGCTATTCCCGCCGATATATCAAAATTTTCTTTGTGGGACGAATATGCACAGCGGTGCACAGACTGTGGAATCTGCAATGCGGTCTGCATTTCAGATGCCGGTTCAAAACTACAGAAAATTCCCTACAGCGATGATAAGTCGTCCGGCCTGGTTCGACGTGTGTGGAATACGGTTGTTGGTGATGTAAAGTCGATTTTCAAGGGTGAAAATCCAGCCTTCCGTAAAAACAAGATGTTAGTGAAAACGTACTTTAAGACCCATGATTCTCAGGAGAAGTTTGGAGAGGCGGCATGCGTCGGTTGCGGTCGCTGCGATGATGCCTGCCCGGAATACATCTCATTTTCTCAAATATTAAATAAGACAGCTTTAGCCGTTGAACATGAAGGTTCGGAGTAAGTTATGGCATTACATAGAAAAAAAATTACGAAAAATGCGTTTCGCATAACAAAAGAACGCGGGCTGACGGCGGCTCGAATACGTGTGCCGGGTGGACATCTCAAGGCTCAGCACCTGATTGCTATTCAGGAGATCGCCGATACCTACGGAAATGGAACGATTCACCTGACTACCCGCCAGGGCTTTGAGATACCAGGAATCCCATTTGATAAGATTGATGAGATTAATAAGCGGTTGAAGCCTCTAATAAAAGATATTCTGATCGAAGGTGGCGTACCGATCGAAGAAAATGAACAGGGTTACCCTGCGGCTGGTACTCGTAATATCTCCGCTTGTATCGGAAATAATGTTTGTCCCTATTCGAATTGCAATACAACGGAAGTTGCAAAAAATATTGAGAAGTCGGTATACCCCAATGATTATCATGTGAAGATCGCAGTCAGCGGATGTCCGAATGATTGTATCAAAGCTCATACTCAGGACTTTGGAGTGATTGCAACGGTACAGCCCCTTTATGATGCAAGCCGTTGCTTTACTTGTGGACGTTGTGTGGTTGTCTGCAAAAAGAAAGCCACCGATGCTCTTAAAATAAGCAAAGCAGAGATTGTACGGGATCATGACAAATGTATCGGCTGTGGCGAGTGTGTGAGAGTTTGCCCTTCATCCGCATGGCAGAGAGATTCTGAAAAGTTTTATCGTATTGTGATTATGGGGCGGATGGGGAAGAAAAATCCTAGACTCGCAAAGACTTTTGTAAACTGGACGAGCGAAGAAGCTGCAATTAAGATCATCCAGAATACGTATCAGTTTATAGATTCTCATATCGACCGAAGACTTGCTAAAGAGCATGTGGGTTACATTGTTGACCGCGCCGGCTATGATGAATTTCGAAAGTACGCATTGGCCGATGTTGAACTCGGGCCTATGGCTGTCGTCGCTGATGATATCAAATGGGATGGCTATCGGACTCGTGATATATCTGATAACATGCGCTCCAATACTTGTGTGTAGGATTCTGGATGAAATTATGGCACAACCTGTATTGTAACTTTAAGGAGTTGATAATCGTCCGGTGAGTAAAACGGCACGTCGTTTAAATGATTATTTCACTGCTTTTATGAACTGTTGTTAATACATATAATGTCATCTCATATTTTTATTCGATTTCCCGTTTAAGACAGCAGAGATTCATATTTACCAAACTCTAACCACTCTATTATCATAAAAAAATATCAGCTGCTTAAACGGGGAAATATGATGTTTTTATGAATTGTTGATTTTAGTTATTGTGGCGTTTTGATACCGCGAAACGTGCATTATTTCATAGCCTATGGCTTCCTGCCATAGGTTCTTTATTTCTCCCAATTATGCGCTCTGAAGAAGCGCTATTAATCAAATAAATGTTCCCCCTTGAAAACAAGAGATTCATCTTATAAAGCAAGTTCTTTCATGATGCTCAGCCTCGTTCTCAATATATGCTTACTCAGCACCAACTTCAGGTTCGCTAATACTGAATTCTCCATTAACACCTGCATGGGGTAATGTCGTTGACTTAAGCGTTTTAAATTTAAAGCTGAGCAAAGCTCAGCACTCCAAAGCCTCGTTTCACTCGGCAAAATATCGCGGACGAAGTCCGCTTTGGAGTGCGGTGCTCCGCACCGCTTTTCTTAAGTCAACGGCATTGCCTACATGGGGAAGTGTCGTAAAATGATATTTTGTTGATTCCCCCTGCCGGAGAACTGCCTTGCAAATCATATTCCTGTCTGATTTGTATTGGAGAGATAATCCGTAAATAAAATCAATTTATTACATGAATGATTTTTCCTGCTTTTACATGAAGAAATATGGTTACAATATTGTGTTTTTATTATGTGATAAAAGTAGCAATAAAATGTTTGATGTATTTAAGTCTTTGTCACTCAACTGTTTCACGTTATTTGTGTGCTGGAGGTGCGAACTATATCGAAAAGGTGGCATTAATAATGTTAAGTGTCAGGCATCGAAAACAGTTTAATAAAATAGAGATGTAGATGTATGGCGGGAATTTCATGTGGGCTAGGCAATGGATTTTGTCAGGAGTTAATTGCTCCGGCAAGTACAGTGGTAATTTTTGGGGCGTCTGGTGATCTTACGAAACGTAAGCTTATCCCTTCGCTTTTCGGTTTGTATAAGAATGGCCTGTTGAATGATGAGACAAAAATAATAGGCTGTGCCCGAACTAAAATGGATGATGAGTCGTTCCGGGAGAAAATGAACAATGATGTTCGCGGAACTCTGAAGTCTCAGAAAGAAAAAGATTTATTTGACCTTTTTACAAGAAAATTATTTTATGTTTCCGGTGGCTACGGAGAGGATGAAACCTACGGAAAACTGTCTTCTAAAATTGAGCAGTTAGAAGCTGAAAAATATGAAGAGATGGTAAGAGTTTATTACCTGTCAACACCGGCAAATCTTTACGAGACAATCGTTAAAAATCTTGGAGCTGCAGGTCTTGTTGATGAACCTGTTCCCGGAGAAACGAGCAGGCGGGTGATAATTGAAAAGCCATTCGGTTTTGACTCGGAAAGCGCAAATAAGCTTGATCAGGAATTGTGGAGTGTGCTCAAAGAAGATCAGATATATAGAATCGATCACTACCTTGCCAAAGAAACAGTTCAGAACATTCTTATGCTTCGTTTTGCAAATATGATCTTTGAGCCGCTTTGGAACAATAAATATATCGACAATATACAGATAACCGTTTCGGAGTCGATCGGGGTTGAACACCGTGCCGGATTTTATGAACAGTCTGGGTTACTGCGTGACATGTTCCAGAATCACATGCTGGTTATGCTTTGCCTGGTGGCCATGGAACCTCCAAACTCATTTGATGCAAACAGTATAAGAAATGAAAAAGTAAAGCTGCTGAATTCAATTAGAAGCTGGAGCACAGATGATATTAATGAAAGTTTTGTCAGAGGGCAATACACGTATTCGAAGCAAGATGGTGAGGAGAAATACGCCTACCGCGATGAAGAAGGTGTTGATAAAGGATCGACAACAGAAACATTTGTGGCCGCCAAATTATTCATAGATAACTGGCGGTGGAAAGGTGTTCCGTTTTTTCTTCGTTCCGGCAAAAGACTTGCAAAGAGAAGTAGTGAAATTGCAATTACATTCAAAGAGATCCCGCACTCAATTTTTGGAAATAGTGACTCACAGCCGCTCAGCCCGAATGTGCTTGTATTAAATGTACAGCCTGATGAAGGAGTCAGTTTGTCATTTAATGCAAAGAAACCGGGCCCGAAGCTCTGTATGGGGAACTTAAGTATGGACTTTAAATATTCAGATGTTTTTGATGCAGATAACACGGATGCCTACGGCCGTTTATTGCTTGACTCCATGCTTGGCGATCAAACCCTGTTCATACGAAGTGACTTCATTTCAAAAGCATGGGAGCTTCTCACCCCTGTATTGAAACAGTGGGAAAAGCAGGGCGAAGACAAGCTTAAGTTTTATAGCTCAGGCAGTTGGGGGCCGAGAGCAGCTGACAGCCTGATTGAAAAGTGCGGCGGGAAATGGCGCAATGACATTTAAGAAAAATCATAAAATATTTAATACAACAATGAAGGTAGATGTAATGAGTAAAGCAGACATAGGTTTAGTTGGTTTGGCCGTAATGGGAGAGAATCTGGTTCTTAATATGGAAAGCAAAGGTTTTACCGTTGCGGTATATAACCGAACCGTATCGAAAGTTGAAAACTTTGTTAACGGCCGTGCCAAAGGAAAAAATATTATTGGATGCTCTTCTGTGGAAGAGCTTATTTCAAATCTGGACCGTCCCCGTAAAGTTATGGCGATGGTGAAGGCGGGGCCTGCTGTCGATGCCTTAATTGAGCAACTGCTCCCACATCTTGAGGAAGGGGACATTATTATTGACGGCGGAAATACCCACTACCTCGATTCCAGCAGAAGATCTCAATATCTTTCCGATAAAGGTATTTTGTTTATCGGTTGTGGAGTGTCAGGCGGCGAAGAGGGGGCTCTGAAGGGACCTTCTATGATGCCGGGCGGTAACAAGGACGCATGGAAATATGTGAAGCCGATTTTTCAATCTGTTGCTGCAAAAGTGGAAGACGGGAGTCCTTGCTGTGAGTGGATCGGACAAGAAGGTGCCGGACATTACGTGAAAATGGTACATAACGGTATTGAATACGGTGACATGCAGATGATTTGTGAGGCGTATTCTCTTATGAGTAGCTATCTCGGCTTGTCGACAGAAGAGATGCAGACTGTTTTCGAAGACTGGAATAAAGGAGAACTTGATAGTTATCTTATTGAAATTACCGCTCAAATTTTAAAGAAAATAGACCCCGAAACAGGGAAGCCTGTCGTTGATATTGTACTTGATACAGCAGGCCAAAAAGGTACCGGAAAGTGGACGAGCGTCAGTGCTCTCGACCTTGGAGTGGCATCACCAACCATTGCGGAAGCTGTATTTGCCCGCTGTCTATCAGCTATCAAGGAAGAGCGTGTGGCAGCCAGTAAAAAACTGACTGGGCCGGAAGTTGTATTTGAAGGCGACAAGGAGGTTTTTCTGGAAGACTTGAGGCAAGCGCTCTTTGCTTCGAAAATCTGCTCATACGCTCAGGGGTTTCAACTGTTGAAAGAAGCCGCTAAAGAATTTGACTGGAATCTGAACTATGGAGAGATCGCACTGATGTGGCGCGGGGGCTGTATTATTCGCGCTAGCTTCCTTGAACAAATCAAGGAAGCTTTTGAAAAGGATTCAGAGTTGGCAAATCTACTGCTGGATGACCACTTTAAAGCTATTATAGACCGCTGCCAGGCGGCCTGGCGCCGCGTTATCGCTACAGCTGTTACAGTTGGAATACCTGTGCCTACTTTTGCCAGTGGATTGAGCTACTACGATTCATACCGTTCAGAACGCCTTCCGGCTAATATGCTGCAGGCTCAACGCGACTTTTTTGGGGCTCACACATATGAGCGCATCGATAAACCACGCGGTCAGTTTTTCCATACGGACTGGTGTGAACTTGGCGGGACGACAACATCGACAACGTACGATGTTTAACAGAGTCTGAGTCGTAACAGGATTGAGCTCCTGCATCATTAGGATTGTAGGAGCTTAACTGTGTTTTCGTATGAGTACAGACACCGTCTGATTTTACTGTAACAACAAGTAACTCCGCTGAGTTCTTTATTATTGACATGATAAAGAGCTGTGAAGAAAGCGTAAAAGGGAGAGTACAATGGATAAACAAAACATGAGTACACTGGAGAAAGCTCTTAAAATTAACCTGGACCAGTCAATATATGGAACGCTGGCAGAAATCGGAGCAGGGCAGGAAGTTGCTCGGCATTTTTTCCAGGCAGGAGCTGCTGCAGGTACTGTTGCCAAAACGATTTCGGCCTATGACATGCAGATAAGTGATTCTATATACGGACAGGTGAGTTGTGGACGCTATGTGTCGAGGTCCCGCGTTGAGACAATGGTCAATCACGAGTATGACCTTCTGATAAAGCGGCTCGATAACAAGCGGCCGGAAAACACAACCTTTTTCTCGTTTGCAGACACTGTTGCCGCCAGAAGTTACAAAACAAACCGCGAGTGTCATGGGTGGGTTGGCATTAAGTTACAATTACAGCCTGGGGCTGATCCTTGTGAGATTATTATGCATGTCAGGATGTTTGACGGCTCGAATCAGGCCCAGCAGCATGCGCTTGGAGTACTTGGTATTAATCTGATCTACGGGGCGTTTTATTACCACCATTCTCCATTGGAACTGATCAATTCTCTCTCTGAGGACCTTGGCGGTGATAGAATTGAGATTGACTATATACACTTCTCAGGTCCTCAGTTTAACGATATTGATAACCGTTTAATGGTTCTCTACCTTGTTGAATCCGGCCTGGCCAATGCGGCACTATTTAATATGGATGGCCAAGCTTCTCTTGCATCGGAGGAACTGTATAAAAAGGATGTACTGGCACTTCGCGGAACGTTTCGACCGGTGACAAATGTTAATGTTGATATGGTACAAAAAGGGCTGAAACAGTTCGTTGAAACAGAGGGCGGTGACCCGGATAAAGTGGAAGTTATATTTGAAATGAATATGGCTAGTTTCATAAATGAACCCGGATTTGGGCGCAAAGAGATGCTCAATAGAATTGAACTGCTGACCCGGCTCGGGTATAAAGTAATGATAACGCACTACCTTCGTTACTTCCGGTTAAGTGAATATTTTGCACATTTCTGTCGGGGACGAATACGTTTTCTGACAAGTGTTGACAATGTAAAAACTATTTTCGAGGAACGCTATTATCACGCGGAAGAAGGAGGACTCCTGGCTGCATGCGGAAAGTTATTTACGAGGGATACAAAATTGTATGTTTACCCTAACTTGTTGAATAATGGACAACTTCAGACCTTAAGAGATATTCCTGTCCCGGAAAACCTTTCCCATCTGTTCATGCATTTGCTGGATAATGGGAAAATGGTTGACTTTGAAGATCATTCGGATGAGATAAGAACCTTTAACAGCCATGAACTTGTTACAAAAATATCGCTCGGAGATACGAGCTGGTTTAATGATGTCCCTGAATCGGTTCAGGAAATGATCGTTGAACGCAACCTTTTTGGCTACAGAAGTCTTGTAACACCGTTATAATATCAACTGTAAGCCAAATAATAGGACAAATAATATGCAAATGTTTAACTATACTCAATTGGATGAACTTGCTCTAGAGTCATTCAATTGTTTTAAAAATACACTGGAATCGTTGGCGAAGACAAAAGATTTAATAACAGTTGCGCTTTCCGGAGGTTCGTCTGTCAAGGCAATTTATGACCAGATAAAGGAGCGGGGTGGCGAAATTGGTGCGGATGTCTGGAGTAAGGTCCGATTCTGTTTTGCCGATGAAAGAATTGTCCCGCTTACATCTGAAGACTCAAATTATAAATTTGTCATGGATCTATTTTTGAGAACACTGGTCGATAGAGGGCTGATAAAAGAGGAAGCCGTTCTGAAAGTAAAAGTGGATGAAGAGTTTCCACACATTTCCTATACGGAAGCACTCGCGGAAGGCATTGATATTGCCCTGCTTGGTGTTGGACCGGATTCACATACCTGCTCTCTTTTTCCCGATCACAGCTCGGTGACAGACTGTAGTGAGGGATTCATATTTGTTGACGACTCTCCGAAGCCTCCTTCTGTGCGAATATCTATGTCGAGAGCATTGCTGACAACGGTAGAGTACCCTTTTCTTTTCTTCATTGGAGAAAGCAAAAGAGACGCATTCGAGAAGTTCTCCGATGAGCAGTTAAGTGAAAGTCAGGTTCCTGTTAAAATAGTCAGAAGGTGTTCAAATCCTTTCATCTTTACACAAATTTAACCCGGCCTAAAATAGTATTTATACTCATCTATTCAGTTTTGACGTTTATCGTAACTCGTCGATAATGTATCGGCGACCGTCAGAAGGTTGGCAGAGGGTGTGGGTTTTGGTTGGATCATCCGGTGTTACCGCAGGAGGTAAGCCGGCTGTTCCAGTTCTGATGATTATTTAAGATCTACGAGCTTCTCCTCAACGGAATCGTCCATGTAGGTAATTGCATTTGATTCAAAATAGAAGTTAACAGACTTTGGGGTACTTTTGAAAATCTCCACTTTGTCTGCTTTATTTTTCAGGCCATATGGGCGAACCTCTTTACTCTCATTATTCGCAATGAATAACTGCCCGATGTTTGGATCAATGGTGAGCCCGCTGGACCACATATACGCCCCATCACTATTTTCCATTCTATAGCCACCGCGCAGACCTTTAATATCTTTGCCGGACACATTTTTAAGTATTAGAATGACTTCCCCATCGTCTTCAACTCGGGCGAAACTAAGGCTAAGAAATGAACGCTTGGTATCCTTGACATATTGGCGATGTTCCTCAGCTTCTCTTTTTTTCTGTTCTCGCTCTTTTGCTCGCTGTTCACGTTGTTGTTTTGCTTCTGCTTGTTGTTCTTCAAAACGTATACGCTGCGCTTCAATTTGTGCCGGTGTCATTTTCGGTTTTTTGTCGCAACCAGCAATGATTACGGCAGAGATTGATAATAGAGTTAACGCTTTTTTAGAGGTAAAACACAAGGTTGTGATCAATAAAGAAGGTATGCGTGTACAAGGTGCATATCATATTCAAAATGTGA
>JAUVCU010000102.1 GCA_030590715.1 Lentisphaeria bacterium | reverse complement strand
CCCTTCTTTTAAAAAGTGAATCTCATCGCATTCCGAACAATATCCGAAGCTGGAATAATCATGTTCTTCCAGTTGTATTTCATCTGTATTTTTCATGTTCTGATATATAAACCGATTATCGTTTTTTTCATTGTTTCAAAGCATAAATACGCCGAATAATTATGCCGAAGGAAGTTTTTCTTAATTATTCACAACTAAATAGAGACATTCACATATTTAGCTCCATAGTAGGGCGAAATTTACAAAAAATAATTAATAAGGTAAAAGCAATGAACAACCAATGTGCACTCTGCTATTCTGAAGATACACTTTCAGAGTATGAAGTTACAGGAACGCAAACGGCATCAATTACACTCTGCGATACATGCAAGGGACAAATTGAAGGAACATCTGAACTAACCGTGAATCACTGGCACTGCCTGAATGACTCAGCATGGACTGATGTTCCGGCTGAACAGGTTATGGTTTACCGTATGCTTAAAAAACTTTCAACTGAAGCTTGGGCTCAGGATTTAATCGAGCAGATCTACCTTGACGAAGAAACACTTGCATGGGCCGAATCTGAGGATGAGGAAACTGCAGGAGATGTAAAACCTACTGTTGACAGCAACGGAACGGTTCTTAACGACGGTGACTCTGTAACACTTATCAGAGACCTGGATGTTAAGGGAACGACGTTCATAGCGAAACGCGGAACGATTGTAAAAAACATCAGCCTTACAACGAACCCTGAGCATATCGAAGGGCGCATCAACAAGGCTAAGCTGGTTCTTAAAACCTGCTTCATGAAAAAAGCGTAACCTACGCTTTTTTATAAACCACAGAACAAACAGATTATTTCTCTCTGTTTGTTCTGTGGTATTTTTTTGTCTACACAAAAAAAACGCGGCTGAATTAACAGTCGCGCTTTTTTATTAGCTTCAGTTCCTCGTCTTAAAACTTAGGACCAGGAACTTTAAACGTATATCTTAGTAACGGTAGTGAGATGGCTTATAAGGACCAGCGGCATCGATACCGATATATGATGCTTGCTCGTCAGTAAGAACATCAAGTTCAACACCGATCTTAGCAAGATGTAGACGAGCTACTTTCTCATCAAGATGCTTAGGAAGAACGTAGACGTCTTTTCCGTATTGGTCAGTGTTGCACCAAAGTTCGATCTGAGCCATAACCTGGTTTGTGAACGAGTTTGACATCACGAATGATGGGTGACCAGTTGCACATCCAAGGTTAACCAGACGACCTTCAGCAAGAACAATCAGGCGCTTTCCGCTTGGCATTAGAACCATATCAACCTGTGGCTTAATGTTAACCCACTCGTGATCTTTAAGAGCTTCAAGTTCCATCTCGTTATCAAAGTGACCAATATTACAAACAATTGCTTCAGTCGGCATCATGTCAAAGTGACGAGCCTGGATAACATGGTAGTTACCAGTAGTTGTTACGAAGATGTTACCAAGCTTAGCAGCATCATCCATTTTCATAACCTGGAAACCTTCCATTGCAGCCTGAAGGGCACAAATCGGGTCGATTTCAGTAACGATAACGCGAGCACCAAGACCTTTAAGAGCCTGAGCACAACCTTTACCAACATCACCGTAACCAAGAACAACACCAACTTTTCCAGCGATCATTACATCTGTAGCACGCTTGATTCCGTCAACAAGTGACTCACGGCAACCGTAAAGGTTATCGAATTTCGACTTAGTAACAGAGTCATTTACGTTGAACGCAGGGAAGATAAGTTTACCCTCTTTAGCCAGTTGGTAAAGACGGTGAACACCAGTCGTTGTTTCTTCAGAAACACCTTTGATGTTTTCTGCAATCTTAACGTAGAAATCGTTATCGATAGCGATCTGATCTTTGATAGTTTTGAATAGAACAGCTTCTTCTTCGCTTGATGGCTTAGCATCAAGGAATGATGGGTCTTTAGCAGCATCAGCACCAAGGTGAACCAGCATAGTTACATCACCACCATCATCAAGGATCATGTTCGGAGTTCCACCGTCAGCCCACGTCATAACTGTATTTGAGAATTTCCAGTAGTCTTCAAGAGTTTCGCCTTTATAAGCATAAACGCGAATACCCTTAGGATTGTCAACAGTTCCGTTTGGTCCAACCGCTACAGCTGCAGCCGCGTGGTCCTGAGTAGAGAAGATGTTACAAGAAACCCACTGCACTTCTGCACCAAGTTCAACAAGTGTTTCAATAAGAACACCAGTCTGAATTGTCATGTGAAGTGAACCAACAATACGCGCGCCTTTAAGTGGCTTTTCTGCTCCAAACTCTTCACGAAGGGACATTAGTCCCGGCATCTCTTTCTCTGCTATATCCAGTTCCTTACGACCAAAGTCTGCAAGGTTTATATCTGCTACATGAAATTCCATAAGAATTTTCCTTTATTATATTAATTTTTTAAATGTCTGTTCCCAAGATATCATGATCAGAATTGATTTTTGCCAATTCCTGCCTGATAACGGTCCATCGCTCTTCGGGAATAGTAGCTCCCATCACCTGAACAACTTCAGCTCCGAGAACCGAACCGTATTCACCACACGTAACAAGAGATTTACCCTGAAGGAAACCATAAAGGAATCCTGCCTGCCAAAGATCTCCGGCACCGGTTGTATCAACAGCTTCAACAACGTTTGCCCAGACTTTAGCCATTTTACCTTCGCTATGCAGGAATGCACCGTCTTTTCCAACTTTAACAACGGCAGTATCACAATATTGAGAAAGTGCGTCAAGAGCTTTTACCGGTTCGTCAAAACCGGTAAATGCTTTAGCTTCATCTTCATTGGCAAAAACAATATCAACGTAGTCAGTAAGAAGTGCAGGAAGCATATCTTTCACGACGTTAACAACTTCAAATGAAGCAAGGTCAAGACTGATAGTACAACCAGCTTCCTTAGCCAACGCAACAACATGATCGGTCAACGGTTTGTTGAACAGCATGTACCCTTCGATATGAACGTGAGTGCATCCTTTGAAAGAGTCAATATCCCAGTCAGAAGGAGACATTGTCATTGCCGCACCAAGATCAGTACGCATTGTACGTTCAGAATCTGGTGTTACCAGACACAGGCAGCGCCCTGTATAAGCATCAGAGTAACGGAAGTTTGAAATATCACCACCGTTAGCTTCGTAGCTCGATTTATAAAATTCACCATCTTCATCTTTCCCGATTTTACCGAGAAGAGATGTAGCCATGCCAAGTTTAGCAAGACCGTTGATAGTATTAGCAGCAGATCCGCCGGGAGCTTTTACTGTTTCAGCACCAGCTTCTGAGATCATGGCATCTATAGCAGCGGAATCAACCAATTCCATTCCGCCCTTTTCACCATCAATCCCGGAAACAAATGACTCCTCGACGTTCATAAGAATATCGAGGATTGCAGATCCGGCAGAAAGTACTTTTATCGTATTTTCAGACATTAGATTTCCTTAGCAGCTGGCTGCAGCTTTTAGTTCATCAACTTTATCAGTTTGTTCCCACGAGAACTGGTTACGACCGAAGTGACCATAAGCAGCAGTATCACGGTAGTTCCAATCTTGAGGCTCTTTAAGTTTAAGAGTGGCAATAAGTCCAGCTGGAGTAAGGTCAAAAACAGAGCGAACGATAGCTTCAAGTTGAGCATCGTTCTCAAGTTTTCCAGTACCGTATGTATCAACATTAACTGAAAGTGGTTCCGGAACACCGATAGCGTATGCAACTTGAACTTCGCATTTATCAGCAAGTCCTGCAGCTACAATATTCTTGGCAACATAACGTCCCATGTATGCAGCTGAGCGGTCAACTTTTGATGGATCTTTTCCAGAGAATGCTCCACCACCGTGTGAACCAACACCACCGTATGTATCAACAATAATCTTACGCCCTGTAAGACCTGTATCTCCGTGCGGTCCACCAACAACAAATTTACCAGTTGGGTTGATGTGATAAACAATGTCATCATTCAATAGCTCTGCTGGAATAACTTTAGCAACAACGTCTTTTACCAATTGGTCCAGATCTGAAGCAACCATAGTTTCAGTATGCTGATGAGAAAGAACAATTGTTTCAACTTTCGTCGGTTTTCCTTTTACATAGCGTACAGAAACCTGGCTCTTCGAGTCAGGACGGAGGTAATCATATTTATTATCTGATTTACGCAGACGCGCAAGTTCTTGAAGAATCTTGTGCGAATATAGAACAGGAGCAGGCATAAGCTCAGGCGTTTCATTAGAAGCGTAACCGAACATCATTCCCTGGTCTCCAGCACCTTGTTGGACGTGCAGTCCAGCACCTTCATCAACACCTTGAGCGATATCTGGTGATTGGCTGTGGATACAGACAAAAACTTTACAGTCATCAGCACAGAAGCCAATATTCGGGTCATTGTAACCAATGTCGCGAACCACACCACGTGCGATTGCTTCCCAGTTAACATCTTTTGCCTGAGTTGTTATCTCTCCTGAGATCACAATTAAATCAGTTGTAACGAGTGTTTCACATGCAACTCGACTTTGCGGGTCTTGTGCAAGGCAAGCATCTAAAATAGCATCAGAGATTTGATCGCTGACTTTATCCGGATGCCCTTCCGAAACGGACTCAGATGTAAATACATGTTCTGCATGAATTTTACTCATGGTCTTATTTCTCCTTGGGTTTTTCGCTGTTTATACAGCATTATTTTATATAATTACTTTTGATTTTTTTCATAAGTAATTCTTGAGCCGTAAACGTAAGAGACTCACCGATATATACAAGTATGCGGTATTCTAAATGACCTTTTATTTATGTCTTTATCATTTGTATAAATGCTTCAAAATACTAAAACAAAATCATCGGGTTTACTATATAAAAAAAGAGACTATTCGCCTAAAACGAATAATCTCTTTTTGAAGCGTAAATGTATATTACATTTTACGAGAAAGACCTCTCATAGAAGGCAGTTGCCCGGCAACACTTCCTTTAGGAGGAATAATAACGAATGAACCTTCATTCTTCGCCGCTTGTTTATTAGCCCACATCCAGAAATCAAAAATATTCAGCATATCCCAATGAGATAAAGTACCGAACTCTTTCCGTCCCAAGTGAGAAGACGATTCACAAAAATGAGGTTCCATATTTGAAAGAGATACTGTAGTCCCCTGATACTTCTTTTGAGTCGGTCTAAACCACTTTCGGTAGAAGTTAAAAGAAGTTTTAGCATGTAAACATGGAAATTCAGTTACCTTACCATCAATCTCAGTTACAGCTGTTTCACCCCATTCGCCTCCTGGAATAAGAAAAGCTGGCATTTCAGGATCAGCGGCTTCAATTTTTGCGCCTTTAATGTCTAGCTCAACAACATCTGCAGGAACTTTGATAACATCGTTGCGGTCAACTTTCATTTCCCAGGCAATATACCACTTGAAGCGCCACATCTGAGTCTTCATCGCAACTTCTTCAGCAAAGGACATCACATCTCTTGTCAATCTAATTTCACCGAATGACTTCTCAACTTTGAAGCACGATGTGGTTTCTTCCATACCGTCAGCAACTCTCCATCGCCAAAGATCATCACCTGTTCCAATTTCGACAACGTGACCATCTTCCGACTCAAGAAGCATCAAAAGAAACGGAACTTCAGATTCGTAAAGCACTGTCGAATCATCATTAATTTCAGTCCATTCGATTTCCTGCAGTTCCGAATTACCTTCAGGAAACTTGATTACACCAAAACGTTTATATTCTCCGTGAAACAAAATATCGTCAACAGACATTTTTTCAGCAGGAAAACCACCACGAGTAAGAATATCAGTTACCACTTTCAACGTTACTGCAGTGCGTGTTGGGATATATATTCTCTGATATCTTTCTCTTCGGCCTCCATAATTTCGCAACGTGATTCAGCTTCCATGATTCCAGAAAGTACATCTACAGTGGGGGGCAGGACTCCCGTTGCGCTATTGACTATTTCACTGAATTTGGCAGGATGGGCTGTTGCCAGACAAATCATGGGGACACCCGCCGTTTTAAATTTTTCTGCCGCTTTAATACCAACAGCGGTATGGGGGTCAAGT
>JAUVCU010000114.1 GCA_030590715.1 Lentisphaeria bacterium | reverse complement strand
AGTACTGTTCTTGACCGAATCGTTAATCTATAAAAAGAAGTTTGAGAGGAAAATAAAAAAATGGAAACTCCATTGATAATAACGTTAGTCATTTTTGCAGTGACTTACATTTTGATAGCATCAGAAAAAATAGATAAAACGATAGCGGCAGTTCTGGGGGCATGTGCGGTAATTGGAATTGGTGCCGCTCATCCAACCCATTATAAAGGTGAGAAAATTGAACATTTTTATGAACTGCTTTTGGAGAAGGTTGAGCTGGAAGTGATCTTCCTGCTGATCGGGATGATGATTATTGTCTATATTTTGTCACTGACCGGTTTGTTTGAGTGGATTGCCATAACCATTGCTCAGAAGTCTAAAGGAAATGGTGTTTTGATCTTTGTGCTGTTCATGATTGCGACAGCTGTTCTTTCAGCGTTCCTGGATAATGTTACTACTATTATTCTTATGGCTCCAATCACTATTCTTATTACACAGATCTTGGAAATACCAACGTCACCGATGCTGATAATGGAAGCGGTCTTCTCGAATATTGGTGGTACGGCAACACTGGTCGGAGATCCTCCGAATATTCTAATTGCATCATCAAATGCAAAGCTGCAATTTGACGAATTTATTATTAACCTTGGGCCTCCTGTTATCGTTATTATGATTCTTGGTCTTATTGGCGCAGTTCTTGTTTTCCGTAAACACCTGAATATTCCGGAAGAATTAAAGAAGAGAGTAATGCAGGCGAAACCGGAAAAAGCTATTACGGATCCTTTTATTCTTAAACGTGCTCTGTTTGTGTTTGCATTTGTGGTGCTTGGATTCTTTATGAGTCGTGCAATTCACGTTGAACCGGGAGTTATTGCTCTGTCCGGGGCATTTATTATGGCTCTTGTGTGTGGGGTTGATATTCACCATGCGCTTGCCAAAGTTGAGTGGAATACAATACTGTTCTTCATCGGGCTGTTCATGCTGATCGGTGCTCTTGAGATTAACGGCGTGTTTCAAACTCTTGGAACGCAAATGCTGGAGGTGACTGGTGGAAACTTGATGGCTACCGCACTGCTTATCCTGTGGTTTAGTGCTATCTTCTCGGCTATTGTCGATAATATCCCGCTGGTTATTGCTATGATTCCATTGATCGAATCTATTGTTCCTGAATTTGAAACTCAGATGGGGCTGACAGATCCGGCTATGATCAGAGAATTTATTAAAGAGCCGTTGTTCTGGTCACTTGCTCTTGGAGCCTGCCTTGGTGGTAACGGGTCGTTGATCGGAGCTTCTGCAAATGTTGTTGCAGCTCAGGTCGCACGCAAAAATAACTATAAGCTTACATTCCTTGACTTCAGTAAATACGGAGCACCGATGATGTTTCTTAGCCTTATTGTCGCTACGGCATATGTTTACCTGAGGTACTTCGGGTAAATAAAAAATCCAGCTCTGCGTAATGCGGAGCTGGATCTACTTCTTATTTAGAATCTTTTTTTTCTAATTTCTCTAATATCTACCGGACGCGGGGACCGCGTCCCTCCAAAGCTGTGGATTTACAATTGAATACAGGATAATTCAGGACGTGGAGGGCCGGCGTCCCGACGGCCGATAGGGTTTCATATTTGTAATTAAGAGGTGGCTCCTCTCATCGCTTGAGGATATGTCTTTTTTGCTTTTAGATCTACACACGTTCCCTCATCAATGACATCCAGGTTCGAAATATATTTCTTTTTCAGATATTTCAGCAGGCTGATAAACCAAATATGAAATTCAGGATTTGACTCGGTGGTATCTACCGAAAGGGAAAAATCTATTTCTGATGCACCTTCAAGTTCAAGTGCCCTGTTTATTATTGAATACATCTTGCCATTTTTGTCAAAGAAGAAATCGAATGGCTGAGCACAGGTACTCGGATAGATAGCAATGCCTTTAAGTCCGAGAGATCCTTCTATCTCAATCCCTTCTTCTGTTTCTACCAGGTGGCCATCGGGCTCGTTATCCCATGGATCGTTCAACGTAGAGGTGGCCCACCCCATGCTTCTGGATATATCAGTCATCTCTTCATTGAAGTCTGATATCGTATTGATGTCGTTTAAAGTACCGCTGTATCTTATTGAGATGTTCATGGTAGTTTTACTCTAAATTAAGGTATAATAATTTCTTATTTCTGAATTATTATATAACCTAAAATGGTTGATAAATACCACATATTTGTAAAGTTTCTCTTTTTATGGAGCAGTGGGATAAAACCGTATTACACGCCGCCTTCCAGCAGGTATTTAAATTGTTCGTGTTGAGCCAGATATCTGAGCAAGATGAGTATCAGGAATGTCGTGCCGTTATGAACCATATGGAAAAGTATACACGGGTAGATCGACTTGAACTTTATGTAGAGGATCTGAAGAGCCACGGCTATTATGAATAGAGCAGGTGACTGAACAACGGTGAAATGTATTGTTGTGAACATAACAGACGTTACAATGAGTGATGATATTGTTCCAATATGCTTTTCGGCGAAGTCAAAAATAATTTTTCTGAAGATCAATTCTTCAATAACCGGAGCAATGAAGACCGCAGAAATAAATACAGGGATCAGGGTTATGGTTTCGCAGTCCATTAAAAATGTCTGTAGTTCCCGGGCGGGAAGTTCTATATCAAAAAAGATTTTTACTGAAATCGCGAAAATAGAGGTTACGATCCATATTGTCGGTAGGATAACCACTTCTAAACCGAAAGGGATCGCGAGGTAGTACCACCTCCAGTTTTTTAGTCTGAATTTATCTTTGATAGGTAATTCTGTATAAAATAGAAGAGCGATCAGCGTGAGAATGATCATAGCCGGTGCTTGAGATATTATCAGTGATACTACCATTTGGACTCCATCTATTTCTGAAGTTACCTCAGTTTGAGGTGGAGTGAAAATACTGATAATTAGCGGAATGAAAAGGTATATTAAAAACAGTGTTAGAGTCACGGTAACAAAAGAAAACTCCAGCCATTCTATTTCTGTTACAGCCTTGGCTTCCTGCCGCATTCTTTCATTCGAGTTTTCTGATGATATTTCTTCATTCATTCGCTGTTTTTATCCATTGTATGTTTGTCACATGTGCTATTTTGATTAGTCAGTAAAACACATATTAGATAACTCTCTTCAAAAAATTAGCAATCTCATATTTTGAAGTCGTGTATACATTGTTGAATAAACAGAGAAATTCAGGTCTAAACTTTCGGGGTATAAATGGAAATAGTAGTAATAGGTTTTGGAAAAAGTGGTAAGAGTGCGGCAAGACTGGCTAAGTCATGTGGTTACGCGGTGACTATCGTTGATGAAAACTCAAGCGAGAAGATGTTTGATGACAGGCTTGAGTTTATAAAGGATAATATTGAAGTCGAATTGGGAGTTAGTTCCTGCGACCTTACGAAATGTGTCATGATCGTTCAAAGCCCTGGTGTGCCTCCGGATTCTGCATTGGCAACATTCGTGGAGGAAAGCGGAATTGAAGTGGTGAGCGAGATTGAGTTTGCCGCCATGAATACCGAGATCCCCATGCTCGCCGTTACCGGTACAAATGGAAAAACGACCACGACAGAATTGAGCGTGCATATTCTTAATCGATTCGGTTATAACACAGCTGAAGCCGGAAATATTGGTACAACATTAAGTGAAGTTGTTCAAAGCGGTATTAATTACGACTTTATCGTTGTGGAAGTGAGTTCATTCCAATTGGAGAAATCTCCAAATTTTGCACCAACAGCTGCGGTTATTACCAATGTGACTTCAGACCACCTTGACCGTCATGGCAATATTGATAATTATACTAAGATCAAATTTGACTTGTTCTCTAACATTGAGAACGGGAATAATAAAATAATAAACGTTGATCTGTTCCCATTCTGGAATGAGAATATCTCTTCCGAAGAGCTGCCAATTTTATTTTCAGCTAAGGCAGAAGCAGACTTTAAGCTTGAAGATGACTGTATTTTGTTTAACGGCAAAAAAGTTATCGACATGGCTGATCTACAATTGTCAGGACCACATAATGCAGAAAACATAATGGCCGCTTTAGGCTTGGTCAGATCTGTCCTGGGCGATGAGGCGCTGTTTAAGAAAAAGCTTCAGAAGGCCGTTGCAGACTTTAAAGTAGGTGATCACCGGGTTGAAGCTTTCGAGGAGTGCGACGGAGTCGTTTTTGTGGATGACTCAAAAGGAACTAATCCGGATGCCGTTGTCGCTGCTCTTAACTCAATCGGTGGAGATAAGAACGTTTGTCTGATTCTGGGCGGACTTGATAAAGGGATGGACTTTTCTCCGATTCTTGCCGCAGCCGATAAGATTAAAGAAGCTTTTGTTATAGGTGAATGCCGAGCTAAAATAGCTAAGGTTCTTGAAGGTGAAGTTAAAAACACTGTTTTTGATGATTTTGAGTCTGCAGTTCTGAGCGCATGTGAAACGGCTCGATCGGGCGATGCGGTTATGCTTTCTCCAGCTTGTGCCAGCATGGATATGTTCTCTTCATACAAAGAGCGGGGCGAAGTATTCAAGCAGATCATCAGGGAGAAGCTTGGCCGTTAATCTTTTCGTTCTTTTAACGGAGAAAACCCTTCGGATTCAAGTGTCAGAAAAAAGTCATAAGAATTCTGAAAAATATGCCCTTTTTCAATATAACTGTCAGTGGTAAAAGGGCTGTGCTTTGCGGGAGGGAATATCATGTATCTTCTTTTGTGATAGTCCCTCGCATGTCCTAGCTCATCCATCATTCCGGTTGATAGAGGTGGGCGCTGCACGTAGGGGTGGATTGCGACAACAGCATCCACTTTGCCGACGAACCAGTGCAGGTCCCGGTGAACGGTATACGAGTAGATCACCTTCATATCTTCTTCCGAATGCATACTCGAGTTGATCTCTATCGCCTGCGGATCAATAACGAGTCCGTATTCGGAAAGCTTTGATATCACCGTGTCTACTTCTTTACGGGCCTCTTTGTCTGAGTGGGTCATTGAATATGAAACGTAGAAAGAAGGCAGATCTTTGTATTTTACGAGGTTGAAGAGAGATTTGTTGTCAAGACCGATAGGAACAACATAGTGTCGGACATTTAAGTGTTCTGCCCAGTCTTCAGCCAGGCTTACTTCTTCGTTCATCCACGACAATATATCGTGGTAGGATGGATTCTGCTTCTTTATTTCTTTGAGGAACATATTTTCCGTTTTATCAGCATTCTGTATGTTTTTTTTGATATTCCACTCGGCATCTATAAGCGTGACTACGACGTCGGGCCTTATGTAGTTTATAATCTCTTTATGGTCTTTAAATTTGTAGTTTATGCCGTTCCATTGAATAGTGGCAGGAACTCTGATAATGGCATTCCGGCTGTTCGATTCCTGCAGTTTAAAACCTATTTTTCTATATTCTCGTTCACGTAACAACTGGAAAATATAGTTTGTTGTCCCCAGCATTTTTGCCAGCTTTTTATCTTTTGTTTTTTCCAGTTCATCAACCAGATCATAGTAATCAATATTGAAATTTTGCGATTTGCCGTATTCAATAATACCGTTTATGTATTCCTTGTCGTTAAGTCCGGCAATGTTTCCTGTTACGAGAACTCTCATGTGATGCTCCGGCTGTTGGGCGTATACTATCAGACTGTTAGTTTTAATTTACTCGACTGTGCTTTTATCCCCTGTTTGATAAAGGGGAGGCTGTTAGTGAATTGCAAGAGATGAAAGTCTTGATTTCAGGCATAGACCGTTTCTTTTATTTCTTTGAATACATCCTGAAACTCAATAAATATATCGACAATATCGGGGTCAAACATAGAGCCACTTCCTTCAAT
>JAUVCU010000222.1 GCA_030590715.1 Lentisphaeria bacterium | reverse complement strand
ATTCCCTTTCGATCGGTAGTTCTGTTCAAGTTTCACCGTTGTTCCACCTGGATAATGAGTCGGGAAATTGATTATGTGTTCAATCTCAGCTCCACGCCAACCGTAAATACTCTGATCATCATCACCAACTACGCAGATGTTTTTTGCGCTTCCGGCAAGAAACTCCAGCATTCTTGACTGAACGGTGTTTGTGTCCTGATACTCATCCACTAGAAGGTATTGATATCTGTTCTGATACTTAGCAAGAATCGCGGGATTTTCTTCAAATATTTGAACAACAAAAAGAAGCAGGTCATCAAAATCCACCATGTTCTGGTTTTTAAGGATCTGCTGATATTTCTTGTACACTTCAGCTGCAATTGCTTCGAATTCAGTTTCGGCTCCGGCAATCATATCATCTGGTTTTAACAACGCATTTTTTGATGCGTTTATTAAATATGAAATAGTGTCCATCGGGAGTTTGTCTCGTACATAGCCGAGTTCGGCAACAGCCTGACGTAGAATACTTTGCTGGTCACTATCACTGGCAATTGTAAAGTTTTTGAGAAAGCCAAAAACACCTATCTCAACGTGAAGGATTTTTACACAAAGAGAATGAAATGTAGAAAGGGTTACTTTTTTTGCATCGTCCGGGTCAACAAGAGATGTCAGACGTTCTTTCATCTCTTTGGCCGCTTTGTTGGTAAATGTCATACCCAGAATATTTTCAGGCTCTATGCCGTTGCGGAGCATGAAGGCTATCCGATACGTAATAACTCGCGTTTTACCTGTCCCTGCTCCGGCAAGTACCAAAAGAGGTCCATGAATTGTTTTTACAGCTTCACCCTGCTCCGGGTTCATTTGACTTAATATATCGTCACACATAATTGGTTTGATGTCCGCTTAACTTCTTGTGGTTTAGTTTTTTAGATTAAACGTAATCTGAACTTGGAAATCTGCCAGTTAAGTATGTGATTTTAGAAAATTCAGATTCGATTAAAAAAGCGGATATGCAAAATGATTTTTTACAGATCCGCTTGAGGAAGATATTATATTGGTTGTGAAAATAAACAACCCCGGCTCTACCGGGGCTGATTGAAATTAGTTGGATAGAACCGCTGTTGGGTCTTTCACTAATTTAAGCTTTAGAAGCAATGTGTAGATAGGTCCCGATATAACGTAAAGGTTTATTATTCCCGCAAGGAACAATTGAGGAACCCACGTGTCTTCCATTGCTTTTCTTAGAAGTAAAACTTGGATAGGCTGCCAGATAAGGCAAAGAAGCACGGCAATTATCAATACGAAGCGCCATTTGTGTCGTTTTGATCCCTGAATCCATTTCCCAATGTGCGTGTATTGGATTTTGCTGACCATCATGATTCCAAGGAAGGCTGCATAGATTGGAAGGAAAGGAACAAGCTGAGTTACTTCTCCGTCGCGATTACTGTAGAAAATAACAATACTGCATACAGCGGCCGCTGCACCTGGAGAAGGAAGACCGTAAAATTTACCGTCACATTTTTTCTCCTGCATTGCGTGAACATTGTACGTCGCCAGTCTTAATGCTGCACAACCAATGTATACACCACAAAGTATCCAGACTATTGAATAATCGTAAGATATTTTATCGGAAAGCTTATGAGCCATAATAGCAACAACAACAGCTGGAGATAAACCGAAAGTAACCATATCGGCCAGTGAGTCCATCTGCATACCGTGCATGCTTGCTGCGTTAAAGATACGTGCAGTAAAACCGTCAAGAGCATCAAAGATCATAGCCGCAAGAATAATCCAGGCACTTAGAGCAAGAACAGCTTCCGGAGCTCCTTGTGAGGTATAAACGTGAAGCGTGTTGATTATTGCTCCAAAACCGCACAGCGAGTTACAGATAGTCAGTGTATTCGGTACTTTTTTCAGCCATCTGTTGTTTTCTATCATTTCTTTGAATTTACGCTTCTTTGTCATCAGGTTTTCCCTTTTCAGATTCTTCTTGATATTTATGCGATTTTATTGCTAGTTTTCTTTTTATTCTCATATCCACTTTCATTCTGTGATGGGTGATTATCCCGTATGCCACAAAATATCCGATAAACGATAATATTACTCCTAAAACTAGTCCGCCGAGAAAGAATGGAATCAGTATTTCTGTTCCAAGGTTCATCAGCGAGGTGAAGGCGTTTTCTATATTTTCCCAAAAAGTCATCCCTTCGGTGGAAGAAATATCCTTGATGAAATCACCAAATACTTTGAAGCTATCGCTCCATTTTATCGGTTCAGCAGTAAAGTGGCTTCCAAGAAAACATTGGAACGGATAAATAAATCCGATAGTCCATGGGTTGGTTATCCACGTGCACCCGATTGAGGTGATCTTATGGGCTTTTAGTAGGAAGGCTAGTCCAAGTGCTATAAGAAATTGCCCTCCAAATGGGATAAACATTCCGATAAAAAGTCCAATGGCAACACCGCGGGCAATAAAGTCCGGAGTTCCTGTCTGGCGTACTAATCTCAGATAATAGTACTTTAAAAATCTTTTTAAAAAATTTGGCATTTACTTACTTTTATTTTATTTTTCATACTACAAAAAAGACTCAGAAATTAGCACCTCTTTATGCCAATTACTATGCTCTATAATTCCTTTTAACCATTTAGAATTTATATGGTGCAAAATTTAAATTGATGCGTTTGATTTAAAAACTTAGTTCCTTATATTGAATCGTGACGAAAAACTGCAAACTATCTGCGGTTAATTAATTCTATATAAATTCAAGGTGAAATAAAATGGCTAAAGTACTAAAACTTGATGGTTCTAACTTCGACGAAGTGACAAAATCTGGTGTTTCTATTGTAGACTTCTGGGCTGAATGGTGTGGTCCTTGTAAAATGCTTCTTCCTGTACTTGAAGAAGTTGCAACTGAACTTGGTGAAACGGCTTCTGTTGCTAAAGTCAACGTTGACGAAAACCAGGATCTTGCTATGAAATTCAACGTTCGCAGCATCCCAGCTATCTTTGTTATCAAAGATGGTGAAATTGTGACTCAGTTCAGCGGTGTTCAGGACAAGGCTACTCTTGTTGGAGCTGCTCAGAACGCTTAATTTCTTTTAAGATGTTCTTTCAAGGGAAATATTTGCTCAATGCAGATATTTCCCTTTTTATTTGTTTTATGCTGTTTACACTATAGATAAGCATTAATTTACTTCACACGGTTGAAATCTTTGTTTTTAATCTACACAATTAATCTCAAATCAACCGATAAAACAAAAAGATCTTTACCGCTTGCGGTATAACTTTGGTGACGATTATGAAAAACTCTTTGGTTGTTGTTCTCGGTGCTTCAGACAAAGCAGAACGTTATTCGAATATGGCTGTTGAATCGCTGATCGAGTGCGGATATGAAGTGATACCGGTAAATACAGCCGGAAAAGTTATTCATGGTATTCAGAGTGTTAAATCTGTTTGTGAAATAGAAGAGAGTGTGGATACACTGACAATGTATGTTAATCCGAAAATTTCTGATCAGCTGAGTGATAAAATCATAGCGCTTGGCGCAAGGCGGGTTATTTTTAATCCGGGAACTGAAAATTCTGATTTGATGTCGGAACTTAGTTCAAATGGTGTTGAAGTAATAGAAGCCTGTACATTAGTAATGTTGAGAACAAACCAGTTTTAAATTTATATGATAGAGAAAGATCAAATACAGACATTAAAAGCCATATCCCATCCCATCCGTTTGGAGATACTCCGCTACCTTCGGGATGGCGCAAGCTGCGCGACTTTGGCAAATAAAGCGTTTCCTATTTCTCAGCCGAATCTTTCTCAGCATTTGAAAGCCTTGAAAGACGCTGGAATTATCGACTTTGCAAAACGCGGAACTAAGCGCTGCTTTTATATCTGCAAACCTACGCTGATCAGCCCTCTGCTTGAACTTCTGGAATCTGAGCACGATACAATAGTACGCTCGAGCGATGAGTTGGCCGAAGAGATAAAAAGCCTCCGCATTAACTAGAACTTCCAGTCAATTGTGATTCCCCTATTATATCTCCGGAGGAGATGTTTATCGTAGACCATGGCAACGCCATGGTTGTTGAGTAACGAAATAGTTTGAATCCTGCAGGGATTCTTTAACACCTTTAATGAACTCTTTCAGAGTTCGAATGCTTTTCTATCATT
>JAUVCU010000122.1 GCA_030590715.1 Lentisphaeria bacterium | reverse complement strand
AATAGTGATCATGATATTCATACGTATACGGCTTCACTGGTATTTGATGTTCCGATGGAGCAGGTGACAAAAGAGCAACGCTATCAGTCGAAAGCGGTCAACTTTGGAATTATCTACGGGCAGGGGCCTTTTGCGCTTGCTAAAGAGATCGGAGTTGAGGTTTATCAGGCGAAGCAGTTTATTTCTAATTATTTAGCTCGTTATCCACAGATCCAGGCTTATATGCAGTCGGCGCAGAATTTTGCGCGTCAGAACGGGTATTCTGAAACGGCATTCGGCCGCAGACGATTTATTCCTGAGATCAATCATAGCAGTGCTCGTATGAAGAGTCATGGTGAGCGCGTTGCGGTTAACTCGGCAATTCAGGGGACAGCTGCTGATATCATCAAGATCGCGATGATCAATCTGGATAAAGAGATTCAAAAGCTTGGGCTTGAGTCAAAACTTCTTCTTCAGATTCACGATGAGCTGATCTTTGAAGTTCCGGAAGCAGAGCTTGATGAAATGAAAAAACTCGTTCCGGCTATGATGAGTAAAGCCGGTAAATTGAGCGTGAAGCTTAAAGTTGACATGGCCGTCGGTGACGACTGGAGTCAGTGCGACTAATATATGAAAATAGGCTTTCCTTCGGGGGAGCCTTTTTTTATTGAGCGTAAACTTAAAATGTAAAATGTAAAATATAAATGGAGTGAAAGATATGGATGGGAAAAATAGATCTGATATAGAGGCGGGAATAGAAGTAAATATTGTTCTAAAGAAAGATCAGAGATCAGGAGCGTTGACGGAAGGAGTCGTAAAAGATATTCTTACGAACTCTTCGTTTCATCCGCACGGGATCAAGGTTCGTCTGGAAGATGGACAGGTAGGGCGCGTAAAAGAAATTATTGATTAATTTTAATTCGCAGACACAAAAAAAGAGCCATGCTTGTGGGCATGGCTCGAAATCTATAACAAATAACTATTATCTAAGTCCTACGACCTTTCTAACAGTCTCCATTGTCTTCTCAGCTTCAAAACGGGCACGTTCTGCACCTTTTTGAAGAATGCTTTCAACATAATCAAGATTGTGTAGAAGCTCTTCTCGTTTCTCGCGCATAGGAGCGAAGTAATCCCACATCTTTTCAAAAAGTTCCTGCTTTGCATGTCCGTAGCCAAAACCGATATTCTCGGCTCTGTATTTTGCTGCAAGTTCAGCTTGTTCTTCAGCTGTCGCAAAAAACTTATAAAGATTGAAAATATTACAGTTATCAGGATCCTTTGCTTCTTCGATCCCTTTAGAGTCTGTTTCAATTTTCATGAACTTTTTTCGGATCGCTTTTTTACCGCCAAAGATCTCAATGGTATTATTGTAGCTCTTAGACATCTTCTGCCCATCAGTTCCAGGTATAAGTGCAACATGCTCCTGGATCTGCTCTTTTGGCATTTTGAAAACTTCTTTTTTATATCGGAAGTTGAAGCTTTTCGCGATATCGCGAGTTACTTCAAGATGCTGCTTTTGATCTTTACCAACAGGAACTAAATCCGCGTGGTACATCAAAATGTCAGATGCCATGAGAACAGGGTAAGAAAACAATCCGTTATTTGGGGTGAATCCGTTTGCTACCTTATCTTTGTAACTATGGCATCTCTCAAGTAATCCTGTCGAAGTACTCGTGCTCAATATCCATGTTAATTCCGTAACTTCAGGAATGTCTGACTGACGGAAAAAAACCGTTTTTTCAGGGTCAATTCCGCAAGCTAGAAAATCAACAGCGACATTAAGTACTCTTTCACGGAGATCTTTTGCATCCGGCTGAGTTGTTAACGAATGGTAGTCGGCAATGAAAAGAAAAGTTTCACCTTTTTCCTGCAGTTCAATCGCAGGTTTCATTGCCCCAAAATAATTACCAATATGTAGTGTGCCAGATGGCTGTATTCCCGAAAGGATCCTCATCAAACTTCCTTTTATTCTTTTATAGTGTTGACTTCAGAGAGTCAATCATTTTACGTGTTGTATTGATCAATCCGATCGCTTTGTTAGTCGTGCACGATTTCTTTTCAAGCTCTTTAAGCTTTGTGATAAGTGCTAGCTTTGCAGATTTTGATGTTGGTTTCATCGCTCTCAGCTTACCCAGTTTTGAAACGAGTGCTCTGAATTCACGATTATCAAGTGATTTAGGCGCTGCTCCATTTTCTTCTATCGCCGACTTAATGATTTCCTGTCTGTAAAGACTGCTACTTAGCATTTTGATATACTGACTAGCGTGACTGTTGCTTTTATATTTAGCCATGAAACCTTTTGTCATCTCAATCTTTTCTTCAACTCTTTCAACTGTACTAGTCGAACTTGGCAGATCTTTTTTGAATTTAGAAATGATTGAATCGATTTTAGCTTTAGATAAGATCGCGATAGCGCTATCAGGCTGTGTTACAGCTGGTTTAGTAGCAGGGGCAGTCGTTGATGCAGGTGTCGCAGAATCAGTACCCTGTCCTTCGAACGCATTAAGTATATCGTTCCTGAAAAGGATAGCTAGAAAAATAGCAGTGAAGACGGTGAACATTGTAACATATAGTCCAAGGCGTCCCTCATCATCAGAAGATTTCCCATTAGCTCTTTTTTCTAATTCATCGTTGGCTTTTTTGATGTTCTCTTCCAACTGCATTTTTTGCATAGCATGAGTTTGGTGCATTTCCATGCGCTCACGATCAAGTTCGTCCTTCTCACGCTGCATTTCAGTACGTATTTTTACTTCTTCAAGTTCAAGCTTTTCACGTTCAAGCTGAGCAAGCTCAAGTCTCACGCGGGCTGTAGTCGTATCAAGAAGTTCTGAGGCACGTTTGATTTGTGTCGGAGTGTCTGCCGACGCTGGTACTGCTGTTACCGTTTCTGCCATCGCTGAAATTTCAGATGGAGTCTGTGGTCTTTTTATAGAAGTAGTTGTTTTAGCCGTAGCTGAGGCAAGTACATCTCCAAACCCAGTATTAACAACTGAAGCAACCTTTAGGCTTTCTTTGTATTCGTTGATCTCTGTCAGAGAAATTGAAATTGTAGGAGTTTCGTAATCATTAAGCTCCTCTTCTTCTTCCTCTACTAGTGGTAACATTGTTCCACTACATTGCGGACACTCGAACTCTTCCATGTATTCATCAACTTCTCCAATAACATGGCATGACTGACACTGTAAGTCGTACGGCATATATTATTCCCCATAAGTTATGTTTGTAACAGATCCAAAAAATGAAATTATTACTTGTTCTTTAAAATTGCTATATTTTTACTTTTAAAATTAGAAAGTTCAACCCTTAATTCAATCTATATGTACGAGTATATTTCTATCGTTTCTTGGAAATATACTCTCTGTAGCGTTTTATATCCCTTATACAAGATAAAACTAACGGTCTACTCTTCTTATTAATTCTAGTTTTATTTATAATTGCAGTCA
Source organism: Lentisphaeria bacterium (assembly GCA_030590715.1). GTDB lineage: Bacteria > Verrucomicrobiota > Lentisphaeria > Victivallales > JAUVCU01 > JAUVCU01. The sequence continues at coordinate 2,298 of JAUVCU010000122.1, read as the reverse complement.
GTAGAGCAATCTTGTTATTAAGCACCCCTATACTGGAGTCTTTATTTAAGGACTCAGACTGTATCATATTCAAGCATTTAGTAAAGTCATCTTCTGTCAGGTTTTTTATTTGACCGGGAGACATTTTTAAAATTCTATTAAGGTATCCCTTGAATGTGACATCTACTTCCCGCTGTTTTACTGCAGATTGTTCCACCGTTGGCTGTTCCACCGTTGGCTGTGGCAAATCGGTTTCTGGACTAGCCTGGAATTTCTTTACAAAAAGAGCAATTATAACAACCGTGATCCCAGTAATTAAAGACACAAGAAGTACTTTTAATTTCTGATTTCCAGAATAATTCCCTTGTTCTTCAGGAGTCTGGTTTAGTAATCTTTGGCTTTCCTCCTGAACAACTTTCTCGAAATCTTCCCGCTCTTGTCTTAGTCGTTCTCTCGCTTCGGCAATCAACCTAAGTTCATCAAGTTCTTTTGTCGAAGTCGTTTTAGTCTCAGTGTCGGCCTCAGTTTCCGCGGTTATCAGTATTTCATCCTTTTTATCAGTTTCAGTTTCAGTTTCTTTTGGCTCAGTTTTGCCTTCAGGAGAGACCGCTGGTAGTTTTGATGATGTCTGCATTATTTCGCTAAAGCCGACAGAGACAGGTTTTGCCCGTTTAAGACTATTCTTGTAGTCCATGATTGCTCCGCGAGAAATTGAAATAGTAGGCGTTTCATACGCTTCCTCCTCTTCTTCCACAGCCAGGGGAAGCATTGTCCCTCCGCATTGAGGACATTCAAATTCTTCTATGTATTCATCCACTTCACCAACTACTTGGCATGATTGACACTGTAGTTCAAAAGGCATAGTTTTATCTCTTTAAGTTATAGTATTTATTAACTGATAACCTGCATACGACGAGGTTTTCAACAAGTGAACCCTGGCTGGAGCTTATTCGGCTTTTAAGCTTTTTCGCAACCTGACAATTACCCGTTCTCCGTGTTTAACACAGATGTTGGATTTAGGGTTAGGTCTCACTTTATTTACAATCTTTTCAAAGTCTTTGATGTTTGCTTGTTTAAGTGAGCTTGACGCTGATTCGCTGACCGCATTGTTCAACATCATTTTCGCTAACTGCTCAAAATCTTGATCTGTCATTTTCATCACAGGTTTGCTGCTGAAAAAAGAGTCATAGATATTTTCCACTTGTGTATCTGTTGCTTTACTTACCATATTTTTATGTCAAACTTGTAAATAAGGGCCAGAGAGATAACAATGGCTGAAACAATAATACAACCGATAATCGCAAACCGGTCATTTTTTGATGACTTAGCTTTCTTAGATGAACGTGATTGTCTTTCTACATTCGTTTTACTGCCGTCTAGCGACTTCGTTGGAGGATCAAAAAATGCCTTTGTCGCCTCCATTTCAGAATTTTTCTGTTGTGCAAGTCGTTGTTCCAGCTCTTCTCGTTCCCGTTTGAGCTTGTTTCTTTCTTCGTCAATTTTACGTAATTCTTCCAGCTCGCGTCTATCGTTCTCAAGAGCATCCTGTTTTATCTCAAGTTCAGCTCTGGCTTCGGCAATACGCCTTCTGTCAATATTTTTAGAAGTAGTTCCGAAGTCAGTCTTTACATTTGTTTTAGGCGCTGCGTGAGATGACGCGATTGTTCCAAATCCCATGTCGACAGGGGCCGCTTTTTTTAAACTATTTCTATATTGTTCGATCTGATTTTCAGAAATCGAAATAGTAGGAACATCCATCGAATTATCTTCATCTTCAATAGGTATCATTAAACCGCCGCATTGCGGACAGGAAAACTCTTCAATGTATTCGTCAATCTCACCAATTATTTGACATGATTGACATTGTAATTCGTACGACATAGAAACCCCTTCATTCTGCAATTAGCTTAAAAGAACATTATTATCATATAAATCAAACTTAAGACGTCTTGACGATCGAGATCATGCAGTTGATACCATTCAGGTCAAATGACAGCTCACAATCGGCTTCAGTTCTTTCAAGTTTAATAGTCAGAGTCTCATTTTTTACATACTCAGCGAACAGCTCGATTGACTCAGCAACCTCGTCGTTACATTTATATGAGATCTCAATTCGGTCAGATACTTCAAGATCACGCTCGCGTCGTTCATTTTGAATTCTGCTTACGAACTCTCTTGCAAGACCTTCTTTTTTTAGTTTATCTGTGATCTGCGTGTCAAGTGCAATCGTAATTCCGCCTTCAGTTGCAACAGTCATTCCTTCTTTTTCCTGGCGTTGGATTATGATGTCATCCATTCCGATGTCGATTGGGTCAAGGC
>JAUVCU010000022.1 GCA_030590715.1 Lentisphaeria bacterium | reverse complement strand
AACACTTACGATAAAAAGACCGGCGAATTTACTCAATTTCACAGCAATGATCCTGGCCGGCCAACTATTTCAAGCGATAAAAATTGCTGGAGCAATAAATTGTTTGCTGAAGATCAGAATGGTGATATCTGGTATGGTTCGGCTCATGGGCTTAACAGATTCGATAAGAAGACCGAAACTTTTATGCATTACTTCAAAGAAGATGGATTGAGTGATGACCATATCTGGAGCGTTTTTGTAGATAGTAAAAATCGGATATGGGTTGGAACTAATTCCGGCGGAGTTAATTTTTTTGATCAAGATCGCTCTACTTTTGTCAGTTATCAACACGATTCAAAAAATCCTAATTCCCTTGGTGCTGGCTGTGTTTATACAATTATGGAAGACTCTGATGGTGTGATCTGGATAGGGACTTCTGAGGGAGGAATAAGTAGGTTTGACGAGCAAACAGGTTCTTTTACACGCTTTATGCATGAACCGGATAATGATCAGGCTTTATTGAGCAATTGCGTATATGACATCTATGATGCGGGCAATGATCAACTTTGGGTGTGCGGATACTATTCTAACCCACGCGGTATTGAAGTGATTGATAAAAATACCGGCCTGGTTGTAAACCGTTATCAGCACAATCGTGATGATCCAAATTCATTGAGTGGAAATATTATCATGGGATTTATGAGAGACGATTCCGGTGGTGTTTGGGTTACCGACAACATGGGGACTGTTAATTACTATGATCAGAATAAGCAGCAGATTCAAAATCTTAAAAAAGGAGAAAGTGAATTTGAGCTGGATAGTTCGTCGATATCTTCAATTTATGAAGACAAAAATGGTGATGTGTGGTTTTCTTTTGTGGGAGGGATGAACAAGCTAGATCGAAAAACAGGTGTTATTTCATTATTTTCTAAAGATGCTTCCGATCCAGATGCTCTACAGGTAGACCACGTCTTTTCTGTTCTTGAGGATAGCACTGGGCAATTTTGGGTTGCGACCGATGACGGTGCTTTAAATTTATTTGATCGGGATACCGGTAAAGTCTTAAAAAGGTACTACAACAAGGAAATCCCAAGAGTCGCACGGTCAATGGTTGAAGATAAATTCAATCCTGGTGTTTTCTGGTATGGTACAGAAGGTTTCGGGCTTGTTCGCTTTAATAGTAAAACAGGCAGGTTCAAAAACTTTAGAAACCGTTCGTGTGTTTTCAGTGGAGTAGGTGGAGATGTTATTCAGTACATTTGTCAGAGCGGTCAGAGGCTTTTAATTGCAAGTAAGCGTGGCGGGCTCACAGTCTACGACACCGCTCAAGATCGTTGCACGCAGTATAAGTATGACGAAATGAACTCATCGAGTATCAGTAGTAATGATATTGGCGATATTCTCATTGATTCAAATGGGCAATATTGGATTACAACTCTTGATGCCGGTTTGAATTTGTTTGATCCCGTAAAAAAAGTTTTTACGCGTTTTGGAGAAGAAGCGGGCTTTACCACTCAGTCCCTTAGAGTTGTGATGAGTGATGGAAAAGGGAGTTTGTTTATTTCCAGTGATTCCGGCATTTTTAAATTTTGTATAGCAACCGGAAAAGTTGTTCGTCGTTTTACCCGTGGAGATGGATTGGGAAGTGATAAATACTCCAGTTTTGCGACTACCGGCCTGCAAACCAGCGATGGCTTTATGTGGTTTGTCGGAGCTAACGGCGTTACAATATTTAACCCGACCGAATTGAACGATTCTATTTTTTCTCCACCTCTTTATTTCACATCATTCACGCAGGCTGGCGAAACGCTCAATTTGAATAGTTCCCCTGAAAAGGTACAAGAACTTATTTTGGATTGGAAACAGAGTTATTTTGAATTTGAGGTCGCTTCTCTCAATTATTCTTCATCATTAAATAATCATTATAAGTTTATGCTTAAAGGCTGGGATGAGGACTGGTATTCTGCAGGAGACAAGAGGTATGGACGTTATTCAGGGCTGCATGGTGGTGATTATGAGTTGCTTGTTACGGGGACAAATAGTGATGGAGAATGGAATAATGCCGGAACCATCAAACTTAAAGTCAGAATTTTGCCTCCTTTTTGGGAACAGTCCTGGTTTTATGCGATTCTTTCTGCATTTGTGCTCGGTCTTGTTGCAATTGTTATTTCTTATATTAAAAAATTGAACAGTGAAGTTGGGGAAAGGAAACTTGCTGAAAATGCTTTGCGTGAGTCACAAGAAAATTTACAGATAACACTGAACTCAATTGGAGATGGTGTTATCGCAACTGATGCTGTTGGGAGAATTTCGCGGATGAACCCTGTTGCTGAAACATTAACAGGCTGGTCGGCGTTTAGAGCTGTTGGACTAAAACTTGAGAATGTGTTTAATACTGTTGATTCAAATGATCTACCGCTTAACCCTTTTAAATCTATTCTTGATGGTCGTTCGGAAATGGATCATTCCGTTGACTCCACAATTGTCAGGAGGGATGGCACAAAGCATGAAATAGCCGAGAGTGGCTCTATCATTTTTGACTTAGATGGAGAAATCGCCGGGGTTGTCGTTGTCTTTAGAGATATGACAGAAAAAAATGCGATTCAATCACAACTTCGTCAAAGTCAGAAAATGGATTCTTTAGGTCAGTTGGCAGGTGGTGTCGCACATGATTTTAACAATATGCTCGGCGGAATATTGGGCTTTTCTGAATTGCTTGCAATGAAACTAAAGCATGATGAAAAACTTGCGAATTATGCAGATATTATAACTAAGACCGCCCACCGTGCATCCGATTTAACTAACAAAATGCTTTCGTTCTCCCGCAAAGGGAAGTCTGTTTCCAAGAGTGTTGATCTTCATAGTTCTATTTTAGAAACAATGACAATTCTCGAGCGAAGTATTGATAAGAGGATCAATATTGTCAGTGAACTTAATGCAACGGTATTCACTATTTCTGGCGACCCCACAGAACTTCATAATATCATTTTGAATATGGGAGTAAATGCTCGAGATGCGATGCCTGATGGCGGTGAATTAAAATTCACGACCGATGATACTTTCGTTGATGAAGATTTCTCGCGAAGATTGGGGCTAAGTGAACCACTAGGAAAATGTATCCGTTTTCGCGTTATAGACAATGGTGTGGGGATGTCTGAAACGGTTAAAGAAAAAGTTTTTGAACCATTCTTTTCTACCAAGGATGTCGGGAAAGGTACAGGTCTCGGTTTATCTGCAGTGTATGGAACAATAAAAGCGCACGGTGGCGGAATCAATGTCGAGTCAGAAGAGGGCGTTGGAACTATTTTTGAAGTTTTCCTTCCCGTTGTTAACGAGGTTGCAGAAGAGGTGGAATTAAGCTTTTCTGAAATTGAACTTCGTGGCGAGGGCTGTGTGTTGATAATTGACGATGAATCCGTAGTTCGGGGTTTTACCGCAGAAATGCTGTCCGGTTATGGTTACGAGGTGATGATTGCCAAAGACGGTTTGGAAGGGGTTGAAATGTATAAAGAGCATGTTAAGAAGATAAATTTTGTCGTTCTTGATATGATAATGCCTAGGTTGAATGGAGTTGGCTGTTTTTATAAACTTCAGGAACTCAATTCAGAAGTAAAAGTTATTCTGTGTTCTGGTTATACACAGAATGCGAAGATAGACCTTCTCATAAAACATGGTCTTAAAGGATTTGTGAAAAAACCATTTGGCCGCACTGAGTTGACCAAGGCTATTGCAAATATTTCTTAATTGTATAAAGCCGCGGTGCTTTTTAGGTCGAGAGCAGTTTAGGAAGTTAAGATTATGACTGTAACAGAGATACAGTGATTCATTGTCAACTATCTTATTGTAACTGATGATGGTTGAAATATTTTACGGGCGAAATAAAATCTATTTATAAAGGAATTTAGTGGTGAAAAATATGATAAACGTTGTTCGGATTTGTCTGTTGACTGGGATGCTTTTTGTTCTTGGAGCTGGCTGTGGAGATAGTAAACAAGAAACGAAGGTTGCTAAGAGTGATCAAAATGCATCAAAAAGAGATGTAACTGTTCCTACAATATATGCAGCTCCGAATGACTCTAGTATAAAAATCAGACGCAAGCGCGAATTTGTTGGTTCATCGAGCTGTATCGGGTGTCATGACCGATTCTATAAATTATGGTCGTCATCGCGCCACGGTCTGGCGATGCAGTCGGTTACTCCTGAATTTGTGAAGAAAGAGTTAATCTCAACAGATAAAGTCGTTACCGTTGGGAAAAGTCAATTTAGTGTCGTGCTCGGTGAGGATGGTAATAAAATGATTGAAACCATCGACGGTAAGAAAGTGAAGGAATTTCCGATGGTTCACGCTACTGGAGGTAAAAATGTGTATTTCTTTTTGACTCCACTTGAGAAAGGAAGACTGCAGGTGATGCCTCTTGGATATGATGTTCGATGCAAAGAATGGTACAATACTACTAAAAGTATGGTGCGGATGGCTTTGGGGGATGATGAAGAACTTAAATGGACTGATAGCATGCTCACATTCAACACGTCCTGCTATAATTGCCACATCAGTCAGCTTCAAACCAATTACTCAGCTGGTGATGGCTCATATCATACTACATGGAAGGAACCGGGTATCAATTGTGAAACATGTCATGGACCAGCATCAGAACATGTGCATTTGTTCCGCGAAGCGATTAAAACCGGGACCGAACCAAAAGAGCTTGGATTGATATCTACTAAAATATTCACTCATAAGCAGCACAACAGTTCGTGTTCGAGCTGTCATGCAAAAGCGGGTCGGATCTGGAAAACGTATGAGCCGGGCGCACCATTTTACGACTACTACGAACCGGCTGTGCTGGATGACCGCGATTATTATCCTGATGGGCGTGATCTCGGAGAAAATTATACCTACACGTCATGGAGCATGAGTCCATGTGTTAAATCGGGGCAGATGAGCTGTATTCATTGCCATACTTCAAGCGGACGCTATCGCTTTGCTGAAAAAAATAAGAACTTTGCCTGCATGCCCTGTCATGAAGAGAAAGTAAATAACCCGACTGCCCACACGCATCACCGCAAAGAGAGCAAGGGAAGTCTATGTATCAGCTGTCATATGCCGATGACAGAGTTTTCACGCATGAAACGGAGTGATCATTCGATGCGTCCTCCGATGCCGTCGGCAACTATGGAGTTCGGTTCTCCAAATGCGTGTAATATTTGTCACGAGAGTCAAACTCCAAAGTGGGCAGATAAGCATGTTCGGGAGTGGCGTAAGCGAGATTATCAGAAGCCTGTAATTGAAATGGGACGACTTATTCAGGCTGCTCGTAACAATGACTGGAGCAAGGCGACTGAGATATTTGAATATTTGAAAAAAGAAGGCCGTGATGAAACTTTCGCTGCGTCATTTATCAGAATGCTCCCAGGTTGCAATGATCAGCGTAAATGGAAGGCTATTGAAGCATGTATGACTGATCCATCTCCGCTAGTGCGTTCTGCCGCCGCGGTTGAGCTGCGTGGTTCTCCTCATCGTTCGAGCCTTGATCTTCAGCTCAAAGCGTTACGCGATAAAGTGCGCCTAGTGAGAATTCGTGCAGCATATTCTTTGGCTGACTTGCCGCGTCAGATGCTGAATCAAGAGGATCAAAAAGTTCTTGATACAGTTTCTGATGAACTGGAAGAGTCATATAAAGTACAGACTGACTCATGGTCATCGCATTATAGTCTGGCGAACTACTATGCTGCGCGCGGCTGGTTGGAGAAGGCGATTAAGTCCTATGAGGCTTCAATGAAATTACGCACGGATGTAATTGCGCCTATGGTGAATGCTGCGAATATTTATTCGCGGTTGAATCGTAATGACGATGCAGAGAAAGTGTTGCGCAAAGCTATTGAAGTTGAACCTAATGCCGCAGGAGCACACTTTAACCTCGGTTTACTTCTTGCACAGACCGGTGATCGGGAAGGGGCCATTAAACACCTGAAGAGAGTAATTGAACTTGATTCGATGCATGTTCAGGCTGCTTACAATCTTGGGGTATTGCTGATTCAAGGTAAAGATACCGAAGGTCTTAAATATCTGAAGAGTGCGGCTGATATTGCACCTGATAATGGGCGTTACGGGTATAGTTATGCATTCTACCTCGCACAACTTGGTGATAAGGCAGAAGCGATGGAATACCTGCGTGGAATGTTGAGCAAAACACCAGATAACCTTCAAGTGGTGTATTTCTATACCCAGTTACTTAATGAGGCGGGGAGGGTGGAAGAAGCGATAACGCTTCTGCAGAATACGTCGGTACTGCAGACTATTCAGCAGCGCGACCGCGACCAGATGATGCAGTATATGCAACAATTGCAGCAGACGAAGTAGAGCTTTCTGAATAGTGAACCGTAGAACAAGGAATGTCGAATGTAGAAGTTAGCTTTGTTCTGCAGTTCCTTGTTCTGTTTATTATCCTTAAGGAAAAGTCAGGTAATAATGATATATTGCTTCGTGACCTCTCAGTACTTACGGAAAGACCATGACTTATTCAAAATATAAAAGAGTATATTTTTATGAAACAAAACAGCCCTAAATTCTCTTTGTCAGAAAAAGCGCAGACGATCCTTTATGGTCATACCATTGCGAGTACTGATTCCTGTTCAATAGTAAAGGACTTTGAAACACTGTTGAACGTTATTGGGCAAGGTATTCACACAAAGGGGGCAAATGGTTTTTTCCCAATGGCTATGCTCGCCGAGATTAATTTGAAACTGACACACCCTATTTGTCTAACTTCACAGCGTCCTCAGCAAAAGGCATTCCCACATATCAATGGTTTGTACTTACTCCTGCGTTCAACAGGTATTGTTTACCTTAAAAAAATAGGCAAAAAGAAGTTTCTGTCACTCGATTCCGAAACGTTAAAGTCTTGGCATAGCCTAAACCTTACAGAAAAATATTTTACATTGTTAGAAGCATGGCTACTCCATGGACATGAAGAGCTAATAGGTGAACATAGTAGAGGTATCCCGGAACATCTATTGGATTGTCAAATTTTTATACGTCAATTTAATGGCAGAAAAGTGCGTAGACCGCAGCAAACTAAGGATGAGTTTCTTTATAGACCTCATTGGTATAATGTCGCATTATTACAAATGTTTGGATTTGTTTTGATTGATACTAATAAAAAGAAAAGTGATAGATTTTGGCTCATTGACAAAATAACGCTTACTGATTTTGGGAAGACGATGATTCGTTTATTGCATGATCTTTTTGAGAAAGAACATTGTTTTATAAAATATAACGAAGAACGCGGAGTGCCGTTCGGTGAATTTCAGCCGACCCTTCAACACTTCTTCCCTGAATGGAAAAATACTTTATTAGCAGTAGAGCCTGAAGAGCAAAAGGGAGTTTTTGTCTTTAAAGTTGAGCTTGGGGACGTTTGGCGCAGGATTGCTATTTCAGGGGAAGAAGATTTAGACCAGTTTAGCTATTCAATTTTAGAGGCATTTGATTTTGACAATGATCACCTTTATGAGTTTATCTATAAAAATGGAAAAGGAGTAAGTACTCATGTCCATGCTCCTGAGTTCGGTGAATCACCCTGTACGTTGGACGTTTCTATCGGTGCTATAGGTCTTAACCCTGGCGATTCTATGATGTATGTTTTTGACTTTGGAGCTTGTTGGCAATTCAATCTTACACTTGAAAAGGTTGATGACAACTCTACAATGGAGACTCCTGCTATTCTTGAATCGCATGGTGATGCACCTCAGCAATATGAAGATAATTGGTAGCAAAGAAGAGTTTAAGGTGCTTTAACAATACTCTTTGCTTTTAAGCCATTTTTGTTGAAACTCAGCTAAGAAATTATTTCCCGGGCGCATAGTCTTGTGTATGTGGTTGTTTATAATTGAAGAATTAAAGGAATGTATATGAGAGGGAGTTCTGTTATTAGTTGGGTGTTATTGGTTGTTGGGTTGAGCTTTGGTCCGGTGAATACCGCAGAGAAGGGGAAAACAACAAACATCGGGATTCTGCCGTTTGAGAATCAGGCCGGTGAAGAGTATAGCTGGCTGTCGGCAGGGATCTCAGCGATACGCTGATTGCCAAGTTTACCGGAACAAAAGGGATTTGTGTTGTTGAACGCGAGCGAATCTCGAATATCCAACAAGGCATTTCCAATGATGACGTTGCTAAGCAATTGTCATTATTGAATGCGCAGTACTTATTACTGGGGAGCTACACAGTCCTTGGTGACAATATTCAAATTAATGCCCGTATTTCATTTAAGTCGTTTGATGATATAGAAAATTGGAAACATATGTACTTTAGTCGTGAATTGGAAAAGTAATTATCAGTTAATTGAGAGATACTAATAATAATTTCTAATAAAAAGCCCGATCAAGCAGATGCTTAACCGGGCATGATTTTCTTCACAGAACTAAGCTCAACGAGCAATACTCGCAAAGCTTATGTCACATAAGCCTCAGACTCGTAGAGTCTTACACCTCAATTGCCAGGAAGATTCCGGCGTGAGCAGATTCAGTATATTCAATACCTTCAACATTGATCTCACAAACAGCAGCACGTGCACTAGCTGCAAGCTGAGCTGGTTCGCTTTGTAGCGCTGCCAGTTCTTCACCTTCTGCTTTAACATAAAGTTTAGCAATCGGGCTTTTAGCTTTCAGGCCATGAGGCTTTTTAAGCTGATTGATAGTTGGCTTGATCTCAGAAATCAGTTCTGTACGGTAAAGAGCAATCTTGTCCATCTCAACCTGAATTGTGATGTCATTTGTCTTATCCGCAGCAGGATCAGTAAGCTCGTTAGAGAATACAACGTTCTGAGATTGTGTGATCGCTTTGATGTCGGCAACAACGCTTTCAAGAGCTGTTTGAAGCTCATCTGAACATGCAATTGTCAATGTTGCTACAGGTAGCTTCATCGAGTAGTTGTGCTTTGATTTGTATGTACGAACAAGTGTTACCAGCTCGATCAGGCTTTCACCAGCTTTTGTTGCTTCGACCGCACCTTCAAACTCAACAGCAGTTGGGAAACCAGATATGTGGATTGATTTTGCTCCCTCAGTTGATGCGAATAGCGTTTGGTATACTTCTTCCGTAATATGAGGAATGTATGGCGCGAACATTTTAAGCTGTCCTAGAAGAAGGTGGCTTAGTGTCCATTGTGCAGCATACTTTGAATCTTCTCCACGAACATCCGGGTTGTAAACACGGTCCTTAATATACTCAAGGTAGTTGTCACAGAACGTAGTCCAGAAGAATTTCTCAAGCTCGTTACGAGCCGGGAAGAATTCGTATTTCTCAAATGACTTGTGATATGTTTCAATAGTCTTGTTGAAGCGCGTCAATGCCCACTTGTCGACCGGCTCAAGTTTTGGAGCCGCTGCGTTTGGATCAAATCCTTCAAGGAACATCGCCGTAAATTTCGATGAGTTCCAAAGCTTAGTGATCAGCTTGCGAACAGTGTCGATCTCTTCTTCGTCAAAAGCGATATCTGTACCAAGAGTACCCGATGATGCCCAGTAACGAACTGGATCCGATGAGAAACGATCAAGAATCGCAAGTGGTGAGAAGTTGTCTCCATCTTTAGATTTCGAGATCTTAGATTTACGAGCAAATTGCTTACCTTCAACCTGTTGAGCTTCAACCTTAACTTCTTTCTTGATAACGTGACCAGAGATCACTGCATCTTTCCATGGAACACGGTCGAAGTGGTAGAATGATTTAACGATTGTATAGAATGCCCATGTACGAATAATGTCATGTGCCTGTGGACGCATTGTCATTGGACCAAGTTTTGGATCCTCGCCCTCTTCACCCCATTTAGCGTTAAGCTGTGGTGTGATTGATGACGTAGCCCATGTATCAAGTACATCTGACTCAGGAATCAATTCAGCAGGATCGTATCCTTTACAGTCAAGAGGCTTGTCTGTAAGAGGGTTCACCGGAAGCTGTTCAGGGCTTGCCGCGATAACAGTTCCATCTGGAGCATACCAGATTGGAAGTGGAACACCGAAGTGGCGTTGACGAGAGATGGCCCAATCCCATCCTAGGTTTTCAACCCAGTCACGGTAGCGTTTACCCATGTATGTAGGGAACCAGTTAATTTTTTCACCCTGTTTGATCAAGTCTGCTTTATGATCAACAACGCGGATAAACCACTGTTTTGTATCAAGATATTCAACAGGAGTCCCGCAGCGTTCGTGTGTATTAACAATACGGCTCTCTGCAGCAAGGTCTTCCTGCTTGAAGATGTAACCGTCTTCTTTAAGTTTTTCGGTGATTGCAGAACGTGCTTCATCAATGGTTAGACCAGTGAAGTCACCCGCAAGGTGATTCATTTTTCCATCTTGAGTGAAAACCATACGTGTTTCAAGTTTGTGTTCACGCCACCAATCAATATCGGTAACATCACCAAACGTACATGACATTACAACTCCAGTACCTTTTTCCGGATCAGCTTTAACATCAGCAAGTATTGTAACTTCGTGTCCGAAGATTGGAACGATCGCTTTTTTACCGATAAGGTGTTTGTATTTTTCATTTTCCGGATGAATGAACATAGCTACACATCCAGGAAGAAGCTCGGGACGCGTTGTCGCGATTGGAATATCTTCACCGTCTTCAGACTTGAAGTTCAGGTAGTTGAAGATTGTTGCTTTGTTGATGTCATCAACTTCTGCCTGAGCAAATGCTGTCTGACATTTTGTACACCACAGTGCCGGCATCTCTTTGTATTCAAGGTATCCTTTGTCCAGAAGGTCAAGGAATGAACGCTGTGAAATACGCTGTGATTGTGGGCTGATTGTCGAGTACGCCGAATCCCAGTCACAAGAGAACCCAAGACGCTGCCAAAGATCTTTGAATTGTTCGCGGTATTTAGATGATACTTCAAGACATTTTTCATTGAACTCTTCACGTGGCAGGTCTGAACCTTTAACACCTGTTTCGCGCTCGGTAAGGATCTCTGTCGGTAGACCGTTGTCATCGAACCCAAACGGGTACATAACATTTTTCCCAAGCATGCGGTGGTAACGTGCAATGATCTCAGCCTGTGTGTATGAGAACACGTGCCCGATGTGCAGTTTTCCCGAAACCGTAGGTGGTGGTGTAACGATACTGTAAACTTCAGCGTCTGAGTTTGGATCGTATTTGTAAATACCTTCTTCTTCCCAGAACTTTTGCCATTTTGATTCCGATGCTACAGCATCGTAATTGCCTTCCATAGCCATAGTGATATTCTCTTATTTTTTATTAGTCGTTATTTA
>JAUVCU010000220.1 GCA_030590715.1 Lentisphaeria bacterium | reverse complement strand
ATCAGTGTACAGGTAATTAAAACACCTGATAGAATAATCGCCCTTAATAGATGCCAATAACTCACCGGTAACAACAATCATAAGCAGCTTATTGTCGGTGTTGAAATCACCATCGATAGAATGATGTTGTTCAACTACTTCCACCAGATTATGCGGCAGTTTCCACTGCTCAAGTAGCAAAGCACCAACAACACAATGATTAATGCCAATTAACGTATTTTCCGCATTGAGCTGATCTAGACCTTCATGCTTGAGAACTTCTGCAAATGTGGTAGGAATAAACATACTCAAGACCAGTCTGCCGATGTCGTGCAGTAAGCCAGCAACAAACGCTTCTTCCGGTTGGGGATAATCAATCCTTGTCGCAATTATCTGTGCCGCGACTGCTGTTGAAAGTGAGTTCTGCCAAAACTGCTCTATTGGAATGGGGCCTTTATAAGCCTTGAACATGTCAATACTGGCAAGTGCAAGCGCCAAATTTCGGATCGACTGATAACCCATGATGACTGCAGCCTGATTTATTGTGGAGATCTTTTTTGCGAATCCATACATTGAGGAATTAACAATAGCCAGAACTTTCCCTGCGATAGCCTGATCGGAACTTAGGACCTTTGCCACACAACTTGCAGAAGATTCGGGGTCATCCACAACCTGCATCAACTTTTGAACTACTAAATCCAATGGAGGAAAGCCGTTTATCTTAGAAACCAGCTCATCTATATATAATTTTGCCATGATACATCTCTCGTTGTGAGAATTACATTGATAATAACAATTATAAACTAGAGGCTAATAACTTGGAAGAGAAATACCTTTTATTGTTCTAAAAGTGTCCAAAGCAAAAGTATCGGTCATACCTGAAACGAACTGAATTACATTCATAACCCGGTCGTACTTACCAAGCGTCTCATCCAAGTACTGCTTTGGAATTAACATGCGAATTTGGCGGTCGCGTTTATTATCACAAAATACAGCGTTCAAGAAGCAATGTAAAAGCCCGGCCAGAACTTCATAACCGGCTGTTTCGATTTCAAGAACTTTACGATAGTAGTAAATCTGCTCACGGGCAATGTCGCTAACCGTTTGGACAGCTTCTCGAGCGTCAATACACTCTACGAGATGCTTATCGAACTCACCGGACATAACCTGCTCGTAATTATCCATAAATGCCACTGCACATTGATTGACCAGGCTGTTAATAGCTTTTGCACGAAGATAACCGATTCGCTCTCTTTCATCAATAAGAGACTCGCATACTTCAACCACATGCTCTTTATCGTCACTGAGAATATTCATCAGCAATTCATACGTTTTCTCATAAGAAACAAGCTTCAGTTTACACCCATCTTCCAGGTCCATAATCTGATAACAGATATCATCAGCAGCTTCAACAAGGAAAGCCAACGGATGACGGTTAAACATCACGTTTCCATCTTCACTTTTATCTTTTAAGCCAAGCTCGCCGGCTATTTTAATAAAAGTATCCTTCTCTGACTGGAAAAGGCCGTATTTCCGCTCGCTTGCATTACTGCATTTGCTGCGGATCGGCAAGACTTCTTTGGGGTATTTCATGTAAGCGCCAAGGGTAGCACACGACAAACAAAGCCCGCCCATCTGTTTTGATTGGGCAGATAATGTGTGAGTAAGAATTCTGAAGCCAAGAGCATTACCCTCCATATTCTGAAGGTCGGCAATTTGCTTTTCTGTTAAACCTTCCAGAAACGGCATCGCCTTTTCACTTTCAAAATAAGCGGAGATCGCATCTTCACCCGAATGTCCGAACGGAGGATTTCCAATATCATGAGCCAGACATGCGCTCGCAACTATTGATGCAAACGTTTCTGCATTAATATCATTTTCTTTAAAAAAGCCAGGATCACGCTGAACGATTTGAGCTCCTACAATCGCTCCAAGCGAACGTCCAACACACGAAGCCTCAAGACTGTGTGTCAGGCGGGTGTGAATAAAATCGGCCTTTGGCAGAGGAAAGATCTGAGTTTTACTCTGCAGCCGGCGAAATGAACTGGAAAAAACGACTCTGTCAAAATCACGTTGAAAAGTAGTTCTGCAGGCTGCGCCTGTAACTTTTCTTTTTTCACCGAAACGACTTCCATTTAAAAGCTTAATCCAATCCATAGTACCTTCGACTTTATACCGCAAGCGGTAAGTTTCTTATTCATTTACGTGCTGCATTTGAGCTTAAACCTGAAGTTCAAAAGCTAAGGTTTCACCCGTGTGGAGTATAATTACATTACGCTATCCAGGTCCGGCCCTCTCCAAATCAACCTTAGAGAATCCAGTCGCATGCGCGATCCCTGAATATATTTAGTTAAATCAACCAAGTGAGTTTGAGCGGTTTCGATCTCTTCGGCTGTTACATTATCATTAATTTTCTTCAACGCTACCAAGCGCTCAATATCATTGCCAAGCGTAGTTGACATCTGCTTCATTGCTAGTTGAATAACCTTGCTAACTGCGGACTCAGCAATTCCCTGCCCTACATCAATCATTTTCGGAATAAGAACATTGGTTACCTGAGGATTCTCAAACAACGTCGCCGGTCGGCCCGGTCTCAGCTTTTCTGCTAGAAGTGACACTTTGTACTCTGCAGTTTTATTTTTAAGCCCACTATCAACCACGATCCGAATCGGAGTCGGCGGCAAAAATCTATCAACGTGAAGGTGATTTGGAGCAAGACTTTCCAGCACAAATACTATCTCCAGAATAAGAGAACGTTTTTTAGGATCGTCCCAAATAGCAAAGGAACTGTTACCTTCTTCCGAACCAATCAGAAGATCCATAGCACCGATAACAATCGGGTGATCCCAGCTTAAAAAGCTGATATCTTCGCGCCCCAAAGCCTGAGCTCTTGAAGATGTCATCATCAAACCTTCAGCAGGAAGAGCGGGAAATGCATCCGTCCTCAAATCACCAAGAGACACCTGATACATCTGCTTGTCGATCCCTTCAACATTGAGGCCGTAGTGGTCGAACAAATCCAGGACAAAATCATCCAGTCGAGTTTCTTTATCAGAAGTACTTATCTTTCCGACCAGATCAGAAGCGATATCAGCTTTAAATGAATTCAGTTCCAAAAGATGATCACGACCTTTTTCCAGCTTTTCCGAAAGATCTTTCTTATAAGCCTTAGTGTTTTCGATCAGGTTGTCTAATTTGGAATGATCTTTGCTTTCCAAAGCCAGTTTAACGATCTCGTCTTTAAATGGAGCGAGATACTGATTTCCTCCAACAAGATTGTGTTTGAAGGCATCTAGTCCTTCTGAACACCATTTCACCAGCACTTCCTGAGGACTTCCTTCCACATAAGGAATGTGAACATTGATATCAGTTGTCTGCCCAATCCGGTCAAGACGCCCGATTCTCTGCTCCAAAAGTTCAAGATCAAATGGAACATCGAATAACATAAGGTGATGAGCAAACTGGAAGTTTCGCCCTTCACTACCTATTTCAGAACAGATCAGAAGGTCGGCCCCATTTTCTTCGGCAAACCATGCCGCATTCCGGTCACGCTGAATCATAGTAAGCTCTTCATGAAACAGAGCTATTTTCACGCTGATCTGCTTTCGTAAAGATTGATCAATCGCTTCAACTTTTTCTTTTGAACTACAGATAAGCACAAGCTTTTGCCCGTCCAGCTTCAAAAGCGTCGATGCAAGATGATTTATTCTCGTGTCATTATCATAGTTATATTCCGGCTGATCAGAATCCTTGCTGATCATACAGCTGAATTCTTGCTCAAGCATTTCCGCACTGCCTTCTCTTCTTGAAGGATTCAGTTTCTCAAGAACAGGTTTCCGTATCGGAAAGTTTTCCATTCTCATTCTTGTATTCCTGAACATAACGCGCCCGATACCGTGCTGATCCAAAAGGTCATCCAAAAGCTTTTCTCTCGTTCCGACCACACCTTTTTCTATGTCTGAAATCCTGGATTTTGTAGACTCAACATCTTCGGAAAAAATCTGCTCAATAAGCTTTTTACAGTTTTCCGTCAATGGTTCGTTTGAAACAAGCCTATCCGCAATACCGGCAATGTCCTGATAATTTTGTGATTCGGAAATAAAAGATTCCAAGTCGGAATATCTATCAGGGTCAAGAAGCCGTAAACGAGCGAAATGACTTTCAAGTCCGAGCTGTTC
>JAUVCU010000246.1 GCA_030590715.1 Lentisphaeria bacterium | reverse complement strand
GGGCAGGTGATAGATATTGCCAGCCCAGTGCCAGCAATGTCTTTAGTGCCGGAATATGGCTGCTGTATTGTTCTTTTGTCTCTGGCAGTATGCTCATATTAGTGATTTAAGGCGTATCGTTTATCTGCTTTATTTGTTTTTGAGGTCAGGCATGCTTTCAAATGAACTGCCATTTTTCGGTAGTTTCTTTTCTTCTGAGGCTAAACGTCGTTCTACTTTCTTTGCATCTTCTTCCGGCGGTAGAAGCTCAGGTTGTATATCGCGCTTGCCAAGTAAATCTCTTACATCTTTATTATTGCTTACATGCTCCTTGGTGATTTCCCGTTCAGTTGTTAAGTCATCACGTTTGATGTTGAAGTTGGTTATTTCATTAGCGAAATCTTTAGCTTTAATCGTTATCATGGGCAGAAAATCAGCTAATGCTCGACTACCGGGCATGTCGAGTCGGTGCTTCATGTCTTTTGTTGTTAAACCACCAAATAATGCGGCATCACCTTTGCTTCGTATGCGCCCAAAACTCTTTTGATCACCAACTCTCTCAAAAATAATGCCAGATAACTCTTTCTCAGAAGCGCTTAGGCGTTTTCTTGCGTCTAGCCTTTCTATCTCAGCTATGCGTTTTTCAATTAGCTCCTGCTTCCTGGTCTGAACGGCGAAGTAGGTCTGGGCAAAGGCAATCGGATCTTTAGAAGGGTCACCATTTTGAGTGATTAAATAACAGGCATAACGAGTGAGTGCTATATCCGCTATTTGCCTTTGTGCGGCAGAACCTAGCTCGACCATTTTCCCGACATCAAGAAAATGGTCAGTTATTTCGTAACCAGCTGTTTTGCAGGTGTTTTTGCCTTATTTATGACTTTTGAGAAATTCTCCCACTTGGCATAACCAAGAATCTGCTGGAGATCTCTTGCTAACCAGAACTCCACACCCGTTTCCTGCTCCACCTGTGCAATATGTTCAAAATCAGAGTGTAGTTTTTCTATTATTTCCTTTTTCATATGGCCAGTCCTGTTTAATTATTTGTTAGCTTTACACGGCGTTTGCCGGTGAGTAGTTGTTGCATGAGTGCTTTTTTTTCAAGTTTTAGATTTCCTAGGCTTTGTTGTAGATAATTAATTTCACGGTCTGCTATGGAAAGGACTACAGCGATTTTTTCTTGAGTCTCTTGAGGTGGCAAAGAAACTAAACAATTCCCTATTTCTCCGAGGTTTATTTTTTTTGGAAACGCAACATGTATAGTTCGCTTCCATAGCTCTCGTTGAAATGCTTCACTATTTATATAGTACGACAAATACTGTGAATTAAATTCTGCGCTATTTTTTATTAATGCAAGGCTTACATAGAATGAGGCTTTAACATCCCAACTCAAATATTTAGATGTCCCTATATCTCCAATTCGGGTCATTAGAATGTCCCCCCTTTCAAGCTTCACTCTTTTATTTTCATTTTTAAAAACCTCTTCAGAAACGAATTTGGTATTTGAAAAATCATCTTTTGTTAAATGTTCAACGCTATAAAAAGGAACACCTTTTTCAACATATGTTGGGGTTGTATGTGTTCCATCATAAATTCTAGTTATTTCGTTTAACCGTTTTCTTTTTAGTTCTCTACTAAACCCAGGAAGCCCTTTCCTCCCTGTCAGTAGTTGCTGCATCAACGCCCTTTTCTGCGCTTTGCTGTTTTCAATCAGTTTTTCGGTGGTATCAATTGTTTTGTCCCAGGTAGAAAGGATTTGGGCTATTTTGGTTTGCTCAGATAATGAGGGGCACAGCACACCGAGTTTTCGTATATCTGCAATATTAATTCTTAAAACAGTGGAGCCAATTGATAAGCGGTAAATGTCGTATTTACACCTTTCAGTAGCTAAATATAATGCAAGATATACTGGGTTCACGGTCTCAAGTTTAGGACGGAGTAGAACCATTCTTTGCCCCATACAGATATTTATATTTTCAGGCACAAGGCAGGCTTCACCGGCAGGTGCTTCTCTTGAAAAAAGAACATCGCCATACTCAGGAATAGCTCTTTGCGTCCACTCTTCAAATCCTTCTCTAGTCGTATATTTAATATCTTTAAATATAAGCTTTCCATTGCGCACATTACTTGTACGAACTACTAAAAATTTTGAAGATTCTATGTAGGGAGCAGTTTTATGCTCACAATCTATTATGTGGCATAACGAACTTATTGATTTCGTTTTATTGCAGTTAGCAGTCATGATAAAAACCGACGAGATTACTATCTCGTCCACGTTCCAAAATTTGTGAACGTAATATCAGTTGTCAAGCATTCCTTGTCAACTGGCAATTCACATAGATTCCTTTCAAGCATTAGTAACCAAGCTCCTTCAGGTAGCCGTCCATTTTCTGTTCCAGTATTTCCAGTTCAGCTTTCAGCTCCTTACGCTCACTACGAACAGCCATTAAATCAATCTCTTCCTCTTCCTCAAAGGTATCAACATAACGCGGAATATTAAGATTAAAATCGTTTTCTTCTATTTCTGAGAAGTCAGCAAGATAAGCATACTTATCGACATTTTTACGCCTGTGATAAGTTCCGATAATTTTTTTAATGTTTTCTTCAGTAAGATGGTTCTGATTTTTATCATCCTGATATTCACGACTGGCGTCGATGAATAATACCTTATTGCCCTGCTTCTTCTTTTTAAAGATTAAAATCGCTGCAGGAATGCCGGTGCCGAAGAACAGTTTTTCCGGCAGACCAATAACTGTATCGAGCAGGTTCTCTTCAATGAGTTGTTTACGAATTTTGCCTTCAGAAGAACCACGAAACAGTACGCCGTGCGGTACAACCACACCCATGCGGCCTGTAGAAGGTTTCATGGTTTCTATCATATGCAGAATAAAAGCATAATCACCCTTGGTTCTGGGTGGGATGCCACGGCGAAAGCGACCATATTTGTCGTTACTGGCAGATTCGTGCCCCCATTTATCCAGCGAGAATGGCGGGTTGGCGACCACGACATCAAAATGCAGCAGGTCTTCGTTTTTATCCAGCAAGCGAGGGTTACGTAAAGTGTCGCCCCATTTGATAATGTGGTTGTCTTCACCGTGCAAAAACATATTCATTTTTGCCAGTGCCCAGGTGCTGCCGATGGCTTCCTGGCCGTAGAGCTGGTATTTTTTTGAGCCGTTAAAATGCTGCTTAATCTGGCGACCGCATTTCATTAGCAGTGATGCCGAACCACAGGCGGGATCGCAGATGGCATCGCCCTTCTTCGGTTCGACCAGTTCGGCAATCAGTTCAGAGACTTCTGCCGGGGTGTAGAATTCACCGGCTTTTTTACCGGCTCCGGCGGCGAACTTTTCGATTAAAAATTCATAAGCATCACCAATAATGTCTTTTTTACCGACACGGCTGGGGCGCAAGCCCAGTTCCGGTTTGTTGAAGTCTTCCAGCAGGTGACGCAGTACATCATTTTTTTGTGCTTCATCACCCAGCTTGGTGGAATTAAAGGAAATGTCCTGAAATACGCCGTGATCGCCGTCACGCAGTTTGCTGCTATTGCCGTCTTCGATAGCATGCAGGGCTTTGTCGATACGTTCACCATTACCGGCTTCATAACGTTTTTCATACAAAGAATAAAAGTTGGCGGACTTCGGTAGTACAAAACGTTCGTTCTTTAACAGTTCTTTGATAAGCTCCGGATGGTCGCCGTGTTCTTTTTGATAGTCGTCGTAGTGGTCCTGCCAGACATCGGACAGGTATTTAAGGAATAACATGGTGAGCACGTAATCTTTGTAAACACTGGAATCGACGGTGCCGCGAAAGGTATCGCAGGCTGACCATACGGTTTTATTAATTTTATCCTGCTCGATAAGGTTA
>JAUVCU010000240.1 GCA_030590715.1 Lentisphaeria bacterium | reverse complement strand
AAGACATTTTTAAGTACTTAAAGTGATGGAATTGCCGGTGAAATTAATAATACAGTCTCACTCATTGGTGATAACTCAAATAAACTTAACGGGTTTTGGCCTTACATAAAGGATCTAATCGAAAATGCACCCGCAGACCATCCATCAAGAGAAAAACTTGGATTAATTTATAATGAAGTGCCTGAGTGTCTTGAGGTTATTATTCATGGTGTTGAAAGAACAGAAAAGATATCAGATGGCTTAAAAGCATTTGTCTGCCGAAATGGTACTGTAATGTCGTCCGTTGATATTAACGGAGTGGTACATGATGCTCTTGAGTTATGTGCTAATCGTTTCAAAGGTTCTTGCATTATCGAAAACGACCTAACCGAGAATATGCCTGCAGTTTGTGGAGATTATAAACAGCTTGAACAGGTTTTTGTTAACTTATTTATTAACGCCGCGGATGCCATGAATGGTGAGATGGGCAGCTCATTGCATATTCGAGGAATTGTCATGGGAAGTTTTGTAATTATAGAGGTTGAAGATTCAGGAGACGGTATTCCGCAGAATTTGTTGAATAAAATATGGAATCCTTTTTTTACAACAAAAGAGTCAGATGGGAATATTGGATTGGGTTTGTCTGTGTCGTACGGCATTGTTCATGAACATCAGGGAAATATACAGGCTGCTAACACCGCCGATGGGGCGAAGTTCACTGTGGCTTTGAGAAAGAGTGATGAATGTAAGGGAGGTGCTTTACAGAACAGAGGAGGATGAACTAATCCCGATAAATGAGGCCTGTTTAGTGTTTTGTCTATTTTTAAAAAAAGTCCACTGGTTGATTGTAATGGGATTTTAAAAGATACTAATAACTATTCTCTCCTTTGATTATGGTCCATATTGTTTTAAAGCATATTCTTATATCAAGGATAAGACTCCAGCTTTCCAGGTACCAGATATCCAACTCAACTCTCTTTTTCATTTTTTCAACAGTATCAGTTTCTCCTCTTGCTCCGTTCACCTGTGCCCAGCCTGTTATCCCTGACTTTATGTAGTGCCTCACCATAAACTGGTTTATTAGCTTTGAGTAGTCTTCTGTGTGTTTCAGCATGTGAGGACGTGGACCCACTATAGACATATCTCCAATGAGGCTGTTAAAGAATTGCGGTAGTTCATCAATGCTGGTTCTTCGTAAAAAACGACCGAATGGTGTAACTCTAGAATCACCTTTTGTTGCTTGTGTTGTATCAGACTGATCATTCATTCTCATCGTTCTAAATTTTATCATTTTAAAGTCGTGGTTGTTTTTTCCTGTTCTTTTTTGTGTAAAGAAAATCGGTCCGGGAGAGGTTAAAATGATAATTAGTCCCACAACAGGAGTAAGCCATGACAAAATAAAAATTATAACCACCAAGGAGATTGTGATATCAAAACACCTTTTTAATACACGGTTAATTAGCGACTCCAGCGGTTCTTCACGCAAATGCATTATTGGTATTCCAGCCTGGTAATTAACGCGTAGATTTTTGAAAGGAAAGGCAAGGAACTGCGGTACCGTGTGAAAGCGGATCATTTTGCTGTCGCAAAGGCTTATCACACTACGTATCAGGTCTTCTTTATCGAGTGGCAGTGCCCAGTATATTTCGTCTATTTCGTAGTTGTCAATTATGTTTCGTATACAGGCTATTGTTCCTAGTGAACCATCTGTTGTTGGGAGGTTCTTTTCTGTGATGAACCCCATGAACTTTATACCGAAGGTATTATCTGACTCAAAGTGTTTCCTGAGGAAATTACCTTCCTTGTTTGCTCCTATTATTGCGACTCTTTTATAAACGTAGCCGCTTCGACTCAGGTATTTCAGGAAGTATCTAGTTGCTGTTCTGGAAATCAGGGCGAGGATTACAAATGTGGTGTAAAACTTAAAGATGAACAATCTGGAAATATTGAAATTTAAAGAATAAAAAACAAATGTTGTGATGACTATGTGTACGCATGCCGCATTGAGCAATGTCTTGCATATGTGATCTGCATTAATCAGATATCTGGCATCATATATTGAAAGAGCTCTTTCAACAACAAGCCATCCTATGTTGACTATCAGTGATGCATAAGATATGAGTTCAAAGTGGTCGGGCCCGTAAATATTGGTCAATGACCAGTATGTTATATTTAACAATGCTAAATCTGCAATAAGAAGACAAAAGGCAATGAATTTTGGTTGGTTATCTTCCATAAGTTAAGTTTTATTTAAATTAATTTTTGGATGTAAATGCTCCTCTCAGCATTCTTACAAAGTTGCGCTTTCTTCTGTTCAACGAATGTAGAATGATTCCGGATGGGAAAATTTTAAGATCCTGTAATTTGTATAATGCTTCGTCAATTGATTGCCTTTTCGTTGCATCGGATTCAATCGCAAATATTTGATGATCAGCCATATTTACGATCTCACAGCTGTGATGCCCTTCTAAAATAGGAGGCGCATCAATTATTATGATGTCGTTTTTATTTTTTATTTTTTCCAAAAAACTGTTACATGAAAGTGACCTTAGACTGTCATAGATATTTGTATTTTGCTCTACTTTGAGCTTTTCAAAGGTACCTTGTTCTTCAAGGTACTTCTCTGTCTCATCCTGGTGTTCAATGACGTCGTGGAAATCAAAGGTTGGTTCAGATTCTTTATCTCTGCTGTGGTCAAAGTCTATGTAAATCGTTTTTAGGCCAAGTCTTGCGTAAAATTTGGCAAGCTCATAGGCTATTATATTTTTTGATGGATCACTTTTTGCACTGCACAATGCAATGGATAATGTGTTATTTGTTCTTGTGTACAAAGCAATCTTATCTGCTAAATCCACAATATGGTTTATGAATGCTGTTGTATACCCGTTCATCATTTTTTGAGAAAATTGTGGAATTACAGAAAGGCAAGGAGGTGTGTAGTTCAGTTTGACTTCTTTAAGGGTTGTTATTTTTCCCTTGAATATGTATTTGAGAAGAATTGAAATAAAACAAAGACCGGATAAGAATAATCCAGTTGCAGCACTTACTAAAACTTTAGTATAGCTTGTTTGCTCATCTGAATTTTCTGCGAGTTCATAGATCTCAAAATCCGTTCTGGGTCTTATAAATTCTGTGGTTGCACTTTTAGAAAGTTTTTCTATTGTAAATATGGGTCCTTCTAGTGCGTCTTTTTGGTTTTTTAAAGACCGGTATTCACGCTCTAATACCGGGAACTCGGCTAAGGCTTCTTTCTGTTCAGAAAGTTGCTCTTCCATGTTTTCTTGCTTTTGCTTCGTTAGCTTTATTCTAGTTTTTTGTAGCTCAATATTTGCTTCAAGTTCTTTAACGCGTGGATTAACAATTAGGAAATCTTTATCTCTGTTTTCTATATTCGGGTCAAACTTCTTAATGAAATTATTGATCTTATCTTTTTGCCTTTGAAGCATTGGGTTGTCTTCGGTATACTCTTCAGATAAGCGGGAGTATGCAAGCTGAAGTCTTGCCATTTCATCTTCAAAAAGCTTCTTGTTGTTTTCTATCGGGTTTATTTTTGCAGGAAGGGTTGTTATGTACTCTTCTGTGTATGCTAATTCGTTTTGCTGTGCTGTTAATGTTCTGGCAAGCTCTTTTTTTGATTCTTTAATTTTTGCATATGATTCTGTCAGTTCTTTTTGTGTGAACTCAATGTCCAGCAGATTGTTGGCTCGTTGAAATTCAATAAACTTTTCCTGAGCAGGCTTAGCTTTTTGTCTTGATTCGTTCAACTGCACTCTATATTTTTCTATCAGTTGTTTAGCTTTGCTTTCATAGAATGTTCTGTTGTTTCTAAGAGCTACATCTGCAAGTTCATTGGCTATTTTGTGCGTTAGTTCTGGATCGTCCATTTCTACTTTAAGCTCTATGAGGTTTGAGTTCCTGCTTATATTGGCTTTTACA
>JAUVCU010000217.1 GCA_030590715.1 Lentisphaeria bacterium | reverse complement strand
CTGGTGTTGGAAGGTATTCGCGCAGTTTGTTTACCGCTGCTTTTTCCATTCCGGCAAAAGTCGTTGTGATCTGCGCTGGAATTTTATCATTTTGAAGGGCAATCGAAACTCCGGGGCGAACAGCTCCGCCTGAACATCCGCAAACAGAGTTAAGAACAACAAGTGATGTTCCTTTAGCTGATAACGTTTTTTCTACGCAGTCAGGAGTCAAAAGCTCTTTTACTCCAACTCGCGTTATTTCGTCTCTCATCGGCTGAACAGCAACCGGATCATACGTCGGCATATCTTGTGTATACATATCTATATCCTTCTTTCTTTAATTTGGTTTTCAGAGGCTTTTTTGCCAATAGTGCATAATTTTAGTAGCATTTCAAGCAAGAACAACTCCGTTAACAAAAATAAATGCTATTTATAAAGAAAGCGTTATGTAGGAATTAACACTATAAACTCCATAATTATATCCAGACGCCCATCGGAGATGGGATATTTGAATAGCTCCGGGTGCAAACCCGGAGAATTAGATATCACACAGAATCCGCCTCGAAGAGGCGGGACGTGTAACCACATGCCCATCGGAGATGGGAGATTTGAATAGCTCCGGGTGCAAACCCGGAGAATTGGAAATCACACAAAACCCACCTCGAAGAGGCGGAACCTGCAACCACATATTTTTTTTATAAAATATGATATAATTTTCAAAAGTTATCCGAATAACAATAATATAAAGAAGTCCATTTTATGTCATATATACAAACATATTATCACATCATATTTTCTACAAAATTGAGAAAAAACACATTATCTGATGAATGTGTTAAAGAACTCTACGCTTATATCTGGGGTATTATCAAAAATAAAAAATGCCACCTGTACCAAATCGGTGGAACTAAAAATCATATCCACATTTTGACAAGCCTGAATACGAGTATTTCTCTCGCTGATTTTATTAGAGAAATAAAAGCAAATAGTTCACATTGGTTAAAGAAAAATAATCATTTCTCTACGTTTTGTGGTTGGCAAAGTGAGTATGCAGCCTTTACAAAATGTAAATCAAATGTAGCAACAGTTATTGAGTATATAAAAAATCAAAAAGAACATCATGCAAATGAGACATTTGAAGATGAATTCAGACGGCTCTTGAAAGAGAATAATATTGAATTTGACGAAAAATATTTGTTCAAATAAATTTCTTATCAATGAGGTCCCGCCTCTTCGAGGTGGAATGTTTTTGCACACGGGTCTCCGGGTTTACACCCGGAGCTATTAAAATATCCCATCTTCGATGGAAAACCGTGTTAATTTATAGTTGATCAGCATACAGAACGATTCAAATGTCCCATTTACGACCGGAAACCATACAAACTCTATAATTTGTTTACACCCGGAGAATTAGATATTGAAAGATTCTGCTTCTCGATGAAACGGGGCCTACAACTGAACGCCCATCAAAGATGGGAAATTTGAATAGCCCCGGGTGCAAGCCCGGAGAATTGGACGTTGAAGCATTCCACCTCGAAGAGGTGGAACCTACAACAGAACGCCCATCTAAGATGCAAAAAGGATCATATATTCAGTAAGTTCCACGGCAGAGGAAAAGGTCTGTTCTTTATTATTCTCCGCTGAATCGTGCGGCGAAGGTGCGGTGGACGTCTTTGTCATCGTATTTATCTTCGGCGTCGGGAGCCAGCTCTGAAGGCTGATAGGATGAAGTGATATTGTTAATGTGAACCGTATCAGCAGCAACTGTAAAATGAATTCTCCAGGTACGACATCCCAGCTCGTACAGCCCGGCTTCTTCGTCGATTACATACAAACGCTTGCGTTCACCATTCGTCGGGTTATTCGAAAGCTGAAGCTCCGCAAAATTGAGCAGATTCAGATTGTAACCATTGTAAACACATTCGGCACGTTCAATCGCATTATCTGAAAACGTACATGTATGAGTCGGAGGCATTTCCTGCGGCAGCCAGCCCGTTTTCGCATCGGGAAATGAATCGCAGTAAGGAATATACGGTTTGATATCGATAATCGGTGTATCTTCGAGCAGATCAAAATTTTTAATAAAGATCTTGCGACCCTCGATCTTAACCAGCTCAACACAGCTCATCCCGATCGAATTAGGTCTGTGAGGCGAACGCGTAGCCAAAACACTCACTTTCCTTTTATCGCCTGATCGCGGCGGCGTGACTTTCGGCTTCCAGGTCTTGTTCAGATGAAAGCTGTAAATCACCCAGATACGGTCGAATCCGGGCAGATCAGCAATTGCCTGCTCAAAATTCATATTCGGTTCAAGTTCGATCACGCCGGTATTCTGAGCGAGAACGCCCTGGCGCGGAGTCTCAAAACGGTGTTTCTCATCACACTTCAAGTAACCGATAGGATTGTAAACTATGCTTTCATTCATTCTTTGATTTACCTGCATTGAAAATTAGACTCGCATTTCACTTAATAATCACCTTAAGAACTTCTTAAAAGCAATTTTTTTCACTGAACCAAATAAATAATTTGTCTGAGTTCAAGCTTCAGCTTGTTCAATTATGCAAGCTAAAGCTTGAACTCAAACAACTCTCAATCCAGAATTAAAGAGTTAGTTTAGATGACATCAGCATTAGCTCGATTAAAAATCGAACGTAGCAGATGCTGAGTCTTTTTATCTATCTGATTTTAAACTTAAACATCCGCATCAGCCGGCGTTATATCAACCAGTACATGCACAATCTCCTGATGACCGTCGTTGTCGAATGATACGGTAGATATCTTGAGAAGTTCGACATTCGGTAGCGGCTTTTTGATCAGAAGCTGGATCAGGCTGTAATCGCGAAGAATCTCCGTACCGAGCTCGCCTTTATACAGGAACTCGACAAGATACGCATCTTCAAAAGTAGCTCTCAGTCGCCGCGCCGTAATCCGCTTCGCCTTGGTTTTCCGCACACGGCGTGCCTTCTTCCAAGCGGTAGACGGCAGCTGCGGCGCATTTGGAAATTGGAATGGCTGCCCTAGTATATGATCGATCCTCTTTTCGTAGTCGTGAACTTTGACAAACGCAAGTTCACGCTGCTGGAGAAGGTCATACAGTGTTATTTCTTCAAATGCATCCATTTTGCTTTCTACTCGCCCTGATTATTTTTTCAGCTCAGACTCGTCGTCTTCTTCTGATTCGTCATCGAGATCTTCTGAATCACCTTCGTCTTCGTCCGATTCCTCAGTCTCTTCATCTAGATCTTCTGAATCGTCATCTTCGTCGATTTTATCGTCGAGATCTTCTGAGTCTTCATCAGATTCATACTCTTCAGTATCGTCGATATCTTCATCTACTTCAAGCTCATCGAGATCTTCAGCCGATTCCATTTCATCAGTCTGATTGTCAGAATCGAATTCAGTTGCCGAGAATTCTTCTTCTCCGACAATGTCATCATCTTCCTCTTCGACTTCAGTATTAACCACTTTTTTCTTTTTGCGCTTAGGTCGGGTAGCATCGAGCAGACGGTTATTACCGGCAACCGCCATTGGAGGAGCAGGAAATACAAATTCGCCCTCAACGCCAACTATATCTTCTACGCGTTCTTCAATTTCCGTAATCTTGCGGTACGCTTCTTCACGTGCATCCAACAGATCATCAATTTTCACCCGGGCTTCGTATGCTTGTTTTATCACATCCGATTTTGCCCCCATCACAATGTCGACAAAGTCGAGCATCAAAGGTTTTTTAGCCATTTTATAGTCCCTTTATAACACTTACTAAACGGGATAGAATCCCTTTTTCTTCTTTAATTTCTTCCTCGACTTCAGCTTCTTCTTTGAGAATATCCAGCTGTTCACGAGCATTCCTAGCGATTTCTTCATCACAGTCTCTGCTCAGAAAGTCGAGTGCGACCTCCCCAACATTGGGGTTTGTAACCAGTTTGAACCTAACATCCCGCGACGCATCGTAAACCAGACGCGGAACATCTCTCTTTTCCAGTTCGTGCGATTCTACTGCAAACTTCCGGATTGTCGGCAACTCGCTGGCCACCAACTTTCGCGTTACTTCTTTTGAAAGGTCCTTAAATGAATATCCTTTCATCGCCAGCGGATAAACAATATCCAGTACCTGCTTTTCATTGAGCAGAATATTCAAATGCGAGTCCTGCAGGTCGGTTCTAAGCGCAAGAACTTCGTGAACCGATAAGTCATCCAGCAT
>JAUVCU010000305.1 GCA_030590715.1 Lentisphaeria bacterium | reverse complement strand
TTGGATGCCGGACGCGATAAAAAAGCACAAAAAGGTTTTACCGTAATAATTTTTATGATGTTTATCTGTGTATCATTAAAACTATTCCATTTCACGATCGCAAGTCAGATATTTGTGATTATCAGCGGACTGTTTATTTGTGTATATTTGGCTTATTTAAATAAAACTTCAAAAAGAATTTTAGGATATAGATATGAAAATCAAAGTAACTAAATCGAAGCTGGCAGGAGAGATCTCGGTTCCTGGTTCAAAATCCCACACGATTAGAGCCGTTGCTGTTGCAACCCTTGCTGAGGGAATCTCAAAAATCAAAAGCCCACTTATTTCAGGCGATACTTTATCCAGTCTTGAAGCGGCTAAAGCTTTCGGTGCTGAAATTACTAAAGAAGATGACGTTTGGACGGTGAAGGGAATTGGTGGCGTTGTTAAGCCTTTCGAACGGACTATAGATATGGGGAATTCCGGAACGAGCTTGAGGATCTTTACAGGGCTTGCCGCTACTTTGAACTTCCCTGTTACCTTTGACGGAGACTCTTCGCTACGAACTCGTCCTATGACTCCTGTTCTTGATGCCCTTTCTAAGCTTGGTGTTGAGATTGATTCTAACGATGGGAAATGCCCATTGACAATCAAGGGACCGGTTAAAGGTGGAACGACAGATGTTGACGGTACTTCTTCTCAGTTTTTGACATCACTTCTTTTTGCTCTTCCGCTAGCTGAAGACGATAGCGAGATTACGGTTCGTAACCTTAATGAAATTCCATATGTTCATATCACTCTTGATTGGCTTGAACGTCAGGGAATCGAGCTGGAACATGCCGATGACCTTTCATGGGTTAAAGTTAAAGGTGGACAATCTTATAAATCTTATGAGCGAGCTATTCCTGCAGATTTCTCAACAGCAACGTTCCCGCTTGTTGCTGCTGCTGTAACAGGTGCAACACTGAAAATCAACAACCTTGATTTCACGGATCAGCAGGGTGATAAAGCCACTATTGATTTCCTTGAGAAAATGGGGGTGAAAGTTGAGCGTTGTGAAGAATATACAATCGTTAGCTCTGACGGAAAACTTAAGGGATGTGAAATTGACCTTAATGCAACTCCTGATGCGCTTCCTGCTATTGCTGTTGCTGCTTGTTTTGCCGAAGGAACAACGAAGCTGGTTAATGTTGCTCAGGCTCGAATTAAAGAAACAGACCGTATTGACTGTATGACAAAAGAGCTTACTAAAATGGGCGCTAAGATCACAGAACTTGAAGACGGAATGATCATCGAAGGTGGACATACGCTGACTGGTTGTGAAGTTGAAAGCTATCACGACCACCGTATTGCAATGTCACTGGCAATTGCAGGTATGGTTGCTGAAGGTGAAACTATTATCAAAGATGCAGATGCCGCGGCTGTTACTTATCCTAACTTCATCGAGGACTTCAAACGCCTTGGTGCTAATATTTCAGAAGCTTAAAACAAAGGTATAAACAATGACAAAGCAAATGGTGATCTCGGTCATGTCTAAAGACCGTCCGGGGATTGTAGCAGACATTGCAGGTGCTATTTATGATTTAAAAGGTGATCTGGCTGACCTTAATCAGTCTGTTCTTTGTGGATATTTCACAATGATTCTTGCCGCTTCTTTTGAAGAGAAAACTACAGCAGAAGATGTGGTTGCAAAGTTTTCACACATCAAATCGGATACAAAGCTGGAAGTAATCGTTAAGGAAGTTGAAGAGGAAATTGAAGTATCTAAAACAAGCCTTCCAGAATCCACATATGTTTTGACTGCACAAGGGAAAAATAAAAGTGGTCTTGTTGCTAAAATGGGAGAATTCTGCCGTAGCAGTAATATTAACATTCTTGACCTTGATACGACTCTTGGAGACGATGTTTATACAATGATTCTTCAGGTCGACCTGACAAATGTTACCTCTGTTGATTCTGTCCGTCACGAACTTGATGCATTTGGAAAAGAGACTGAATTGAAGGTTTTGATGCATCACAACGATATCTTTAAAGTTACTAACGAAGTAACACTCTTCTAAAGGAAAACGACAATGATTAAATCAGATCAAATTCTCTCAACAGTAGAGATGATTCAAAAAGAAAACCTCGATGTGCGAACGGTAACAATGGGTATAAACCTGATGGATTGCCGTGGTGGCGATGTTCAGGAAACATGCGACCGCGTTGAAAGCAGGATTACTACCGTTGCAAAAGACTTTGTGGCAACGTGTGAAGAGATCGGCAAAAAATTTGGGATTCCTATTGTTAACAAGCGAATTTCTATTACACCGATAGCTCATGTCGGGGCAGGTTTTGACCGTCACGGTTTTGTTGAACTGGCAAAGGCTCTTGACCGTGCAGCTACAACTGTTGGTGTTGATATTCTTGGTGGATTTTCCGCTCAGGTTGAAAAGGGAATGACTGCCACGGACCGTGAATATATTGCGTCCCTTCCGGAAGCGCTGTCTGTGACTGAAAAAATCTGTGCTTCGATCAATATTGGTACTACAAAAAAAGGGATCAATATGGATGCCCTTGCCCTTGTTGGTCAAACAGTAAAAGACCTTGCAGAGGCAACTGCTGATAACGGTGGTTTTGGTGCAGCTAAATTTGTTGTGTTCTGTAACCAACCGGGCGATAATCCATTTATGGCTGGAGCTATCCACGGACTTGAAGAAGCTGACCTTGTTCTTAACGTTGGTGTTAGTGGTCCTGGTGTAATTGCCCGTTCTCTTGAGCGTTTGATCACAAATGTCGGCCGCGAAAATCTTAAGCTTGACGATATTGCCGAAGAGATTAAACAAACTACATTCCGCGTGACTCGTTGCGGTGAACTTATCGGTCGTGAAGTTTCTAAAGCTATGGGAATCGAATTTGGTGTTGTAGATCTTTCCCTTGCACCTACACCTACTGTTGGTGATAGTGTTGGCGAGATCTTTCAAATTCTTGGTGTAGATGAAGTCGGATCCCCTGGTTCTACAGCTATTCTTGCAATGCTGAATGACGCTGTTAAGAAAGGTGGGGTTTTCGCAAGTAAGGCCGTTGGTGGTCTATCGGGAGCATTCATTCCAGTAATGGAAGATCAAGTGCTTGCTGATGCCGTTGGAAGTGGTGC
>JAUVCU010000028.1 GCA_030590715.1 Lentisphaeria bacterium | reverse complement strand
TTTTTCACCGGGCTGAATTATTTCGCGCCAGCTGTTTTCGTGCTGGTTTAGCCATGAATAAAAAACCGATAATGGTTCTTCAAGCAGAGTTATATTTTTGAAACCGCATAATTCGGCTGCTTCAATAGTTAGTTCGCGTGCCGTTTCATCAAAACTGGCTGGAACGGTAATGATGATCTGTTGTGATGTCAGGTCGCAGCTTTCACCGTTTACGTCCTTAACATTTTTGAATTTGTAATCCCAGGCTGCCCGGATGTGTTCAAGGTAGCTTTTGGTGATTTCAACCGGAGAGAACTTTCGCTCCGATTTATCGCTGTTCCATGGTAGGATCTTTTCGCGACGGTTAACACCGGAATGGCAAAGCCATGACTTGGATGATGAAATAAATCGGGTCGGATTGTTTGATCCGTAATCCCGAGCATAAAGTCCCGTAGAATAGTCAATTTCGTTATTCCACGGTAACTGTAATGAGCCTGAAGCTACGTTGCTTTTTTCAGGTGAGAAATGAAATGCGGGAAGCAGGTCGTTTTCTTTTAATTCACCCGGAGCATAAAGCTGGGGAATCGAGAACTTCTTTATTTTCGTAGTGTCTTTTTCCGTATCGATAAAAGTAACGGCAATATTTGTCGTTCCTAAATCAATCCCTACTATGAACCTGGTTTCCTGCATCGTCATGGTTTCTTCTAGTTGTTATTGGATTCTCTAAGTTCGAATTCAAGCTTCCATCTGTTTTCGCCGTCTTCACTGACACACCACAGTTGGAGCGTTCCGATCTCTGTAAGTTCGCATTGAAGTGTTATAGGCACCAGACTTCCCGGAGCGATATCACCTTCAATCGGTAGTTCCGCTATTAATGACGGAATCTCTTCGAGATCTTCACAGTTTTCAATATCATCTATAATATTTCCAAGTTCATCATCGGCTCTTGTTGTCGTCGAGAAGAATCGGAATTCAGTAACTTCACCCACAATAAGACCAAGGCCGGAATATGGGATATCGGCTGCGGGGCCATCTTCCTGACCAAGCGATACGGCACAAAGCCCCTGAAGTGGCGGTGTAAAACCAGGGATTGCCGGCATTGAAGACTCGATTCCGATGTAGAATGAATGAGAACTACCAGATTTGATTCTGATTCCCTGACCCTCTTTAGCCGCCGCATACCAGCATCCACCTTTTGCAACAGCCAGGTCTGGATCTGTTCCTGTTAGAACCGCTATTTCTTCACAGGTTGTCGAGGTCCAGTTCGAAAGGTTTTCAATAATTCTTGATTTTATCGAATCCGATTTACTTACTCCACCATTAAACAGAACTTTTGTCGGTAGTGTTTCAGGCGTGCTGTGTTTTGATAAAAATTCAGCAAGGTGTTTTGTGATTGCCGCATCGGTAGCGTATTCAAGGCCAATGTTACGGAGTCCGCTTTTCTGTGCTTTTTGTGTTGCTGAGTCAAGTGGACACAGTGGTAAAAAGCCGTTAAGGAGGATTTCCTCAACAACATCTTTTGTAAGTTCTACACTAATTGTTCCACCAATCAGGCTGCTGCCGCGACCTAACACCGTCAATGTTTGAGGCTCTGCATTCTCATTTGTAAGCAACTCTTCTTTTGCCAAGCGGCAACCGTGAGTCAAACCGTTGATCTGATATTGATCAAGGTTCATTTTCTTTTCTGACTTCAGTTGAGCTGCAAGAGTATACGCCAGAGCCAGGTCCATGTTGTCTCCACCCAGCAGTATGTGCTGACCGACCGCCACACGCTCAAGTTCAAGATTTCCGCCACTATCGTGCACCTGGATCAAGCTGAAGTCGGTTGTACCACCACCGATATCACAAACCAGAATTGTGTCATCAGCTTCAATCTGGTCTCTCCACGTATTTTCTTCTTCGTGCAGCCACGAGTAAAATGCAGCCTGCGGTTCTTCAAGAAGGGTAACATTCAGGCCTGCTGATTTTGCAGCCTCTACTGTCAGTTCCCGGGCAACGATATCAAATGAGGCGGGGATTGTCAGAATAACCTGCTGGTCTTCAAGTTTGTTTTGAGTAAATTTGTCATTCCACGCAGCCTTCACATGTTTCAGAATTAGTTCTGCTGATTTTACCGGAGAGTACTTTTTCTTTGCTGATCCACTTTTCCACGGCAGTATGTCATCTTTTCTATTAACATTTTCTGTACAAAGCCACGATTTTGATGATGAAACTGTTTTTTGAGGAGATTTAGAAGCGTTTTGCTTGGCGAATTCACCAATGCTGTAGTCAAGATTTTCCGACCACGGAAGATTGAGAGCGCCAGAGGCAACTTCGTTCTCTTCCGCCAGATAGATAAAAGAAGGCAGTGAATTCTTTTCCGACATTTCCCCAAGAGCGGTAATTTGAGGAATGTTGAATACTTGAGACTGCCAGTCGTCGTTTGATTTGTCGATGTAATAAACAACAGTGTTTGTTGTTCCAAGGTCTATTCCAACTAAGTATTGTTGTTCCATGGTAGTTTCGTTGTGCTCTTTTTATTTGAGTTCTTTAAAAGCTTACTTCTGCCGGGTAAATAACTTTTTCGTTCACATCACCTGTTCTTGTCGGCAGTGAAACTTTTAATGCTTTCCATCCTTTGTGCTGTAGCGTCCCTTTGTAAGGTCCTTCACTCGGATGTGATCCGACAAGTGTTGTTTCTGATGGATCATAATCGCCTGCCACCTGAACCTGATTTCCTTCCATTTCATTGATTACCGGTATTACATCAAAATTTTCCTGAAGGACTTTTCGTGAGCCTTCGTGAATTTGTCGTACTGCAGCCCCAATTTGTGAGTCATCGTAAGCTGAAATGTCTTCTTGTAGAAAATCGATCATGCGGCCTTCGCGTTGAAGTAAAAGAAGTGTGTAAATTGCTCCATTTTCAAAATCTGCGGCAGAGTTTTTTGCTGTCGTTTCGGCAGCTTCTTTAGCTGGAGTCGGCTCTTCGGTTTTTACCTCTTGTTCGCTGCTGATTTGTTCCGGAAGATATTCTTTCCCTGTAAGGACTGTCCAAAATGCTTTGAAAGCTTTTGATAGGTTGCTCATTTGTTACTCCACAATAGTTTTCTTGCTTATATTTACCTAAGTCGTTTAATTTGAACTTGAATGAGAAAAAATCCATTAATCTAGGTAAGAAATGTGTTAAATCGTACAATGTTTGCTACTTATGAATTTTATCTTACAAATTTGATATAGCTTTCGCGTTCTCGGTTCCGCTTTTGATAGCTGTCTTATGCAAAACTAATGAAAAATATATGCGATAACAGTGTCTTCCTCCTTCGATCT
The DNA here is from genome assembly GCA_030590715.1 of Lentisphaeria bacterium. GTDB lineage: Bacteria > Verrucomicrobiota > Lentisphaeria > Victivallales > JAUVCU01 > JAUVCU01. The sequence goes on along the minus strand of JAUVCU010000028.1, from coordinate 7,234 downwards.
CTCAACTCTATAAATGTTTACTCTTCATTTTCGATTTTGCTCCATTACATAACTCTTTTGTATGAGTTATTTAGGATGGTGTTGGTGTGTGTTAGCCGCGTGGGAATATCTACGCTGCTATTTTTGTGTGGTCGTTGAGCAGAGCATCAGTTATGCTTCATTTTACCGCATTAGAAAAAGTAGTTCTAATGCGAGTTATGTATTTTGTTTTGAGTTAACTTGAATCGTTACTCTACTATCTTAAAACCGAGTCTTTTTAGAATTCTTGCCGATTCTGCATTTTGAGAATAAGGTTTTACCGTGAAGGTTTCAAACTCCCTTCTTAGCGGATAGTTACCGCGCTGGTATTCGAACTGATCCGTATTTTTAATAAATCGTGCGTGATCGCTCATAACATCATACGACTGAGAAATGATTTTCAATAGTTCCTCTTCGACTGTTTCGCATTTGTCAATTTGAAGAATCGTGTTTTCCGGTTCGGGCACATTGGTCGGGAACCAGTTTTTTAGAGGGAGGTCAAAGAAGTTTGCTAAAGCCTGCACACTCATGCTTGTTCCTTTAGCTTTTCCGTCTTTTGAGTATCCTGCAATGTGTGGAGTCGCGCAATCCACACTGTTCATCAGTTCAAGGTCGATATTCGGCTCGTTCTCCCACACATCAAGTATTGATCCAGCAATTTGTTGCGATAGTAGTGCTTCCTTGAGTGATTTTGTGTCTGTTGTTTCTCCTCGCGAAGTATTAAGGAAAAATGCTGTACTTTTCATTTTTTTGAAGAAGTCGGAATCAGTCAGATGAAATGTTTTGAACTCTCCATTCATGTTCAGTGGAGTGTGTACGGTTACAAAATCTGAATTCTCCAGAAGTGTATCAAGATCGGTGAATTGGCCAGAGCCTTCTTTTTCTTCTCGGGGCGGATCATTTTGGAGAACGTTCATTCCTAAGGCCAAACCAGCGTCTACAACTTTGCTGCCGACATTTCCTACTCCTATAACACCAAGAGTTTTGCCTTTCAGCATTATATTGTGTTTTACGGCAAGGTTGAGAATCGCGGAAGTGATGTATTGTTTAACTGAACCGGAGTTGCATCCAGGGCAGTTTGTCCATTTGATTCCTGCTTTTTTACAGAAGTCCCGATCGATGTGATCGAATCCTATAGTCGCAGTAGCTATGAATTTTACCGATGAGTTTTTAAGTAGTTGTTCGTTGCACTTTGTTCTTGTTCGAACAATCAGTGCATCAGCATCTTTTACGTGTTCTGGTGAAATCTCAGATCCTTGTATATAGTGAACTTCGGCAAATGGCTCCAAAGCTCCTTCTATATATGGTATTTTGTCGTCAATTATTATTTTCATTGTATGTCCTGAAAGTCATTGTTCGCAATTTGTCATTGCTCATACAAATACTTATAAATCGACATAAAAAAAGCCGGATCAAAATGATCCGGCTTTAAAATTAGTATAATTCAGTTAAGTGCAGCTTAGTTTACTTCAATAACTGCCGCGGTTAGAATAGGAACTTTCCAACCTTTTACATTTTTAACGGCTCCAGAGATCGTGATATTCTTTTTCTCATACTGTTCTGCTGGAGAAGTGAAGTGGACGTAGCATAGCGGCTTCTTTTCGCTGTCTACAAGAGCATGAGTTACGTATTTTGATTTAGATTTGATTCTGTAAAGAGTTCCTGTAAACGTTGGAGCTTGTTGTGCCTTGTCTTTGTTTAAACGGCTGCTTCTTATCTGACCGTTAAGAACAGATATCTCAATGTCTTTTGTTTTTAGCGCCATCTCTAGCTCAGCCATTCCCAGCTTTAGTTTAGATTTGTCCGCAGCATTTTGAACAGTATTTTCATCCTTTTTTATAATTTCTTCTTTAAGGTCGCTGTTTTCTTTTTTTAGTTTTGTTAGCTCATTTTCGAAATTATTGATCTTGCCATCTTTAAGAAATCCGTTGGATTTTGTTTTAACAATTTCATTTTTAAGGGCTTCTTTTTCTTCTGTTTCAAGTCGCAAAGCTTCTTTAATCATTGAGATGCTTTCCTGGCCCGTTGTCAGTTGTTCATCTCTTGATTGTATAGTTTTTGACTTTGAAGCGACGCTCTGTTCAAGAGCGTTGATTCTTGCCTTAAGCTCTGTTACGTAATTTTTATGAGACTGAAGTGTTGATCGAAGCTCAGATAATTTAGCCTTGGCAGTTGTGCTTTCCTGTTGAAGGGTTTTGTATCTGTCTTGAAGTTCATTTATGCTTGTCGTTTTTGATGCAATCGTTTCATTTTGAAGGAGTATTTCTTTGTTTTTGGTATTCAGCTGATCATTTGTCTGCTGCATTTGAGACGCAAGTGATCGAAGCTCCGATCTAGTCGCAGTTAGATCTTTTGTCGTTTTTTTATTCAAAGTTTTAAGCTCTGCAAATTGTGTAGAGAGAGTGTTCTTTTCGTTTATTTTCTCCTGAAGGAACATTTTTAACTGGTAGTTTTCTTTATTAGCTGTTTCCAATTGCTCTTCAGAGCTTTTAAGCAGAGCTGTCTTGTCTGTAAGTTTTTCCTTGAGGCTGTTCATTTCATCGGTAAGCTTCGTGATGTATTGTTTTTGGCTTGAAACGTAATCGTTTGTCTTTGCCGAGGTTTCTTTTGCCGCCCTAAGGTTTGTCTCAATTGCCTGGTTTTGGGATTTAAGCTCAGTTATAACAGAATCTTTGGTTTTTACTTCATTTTGCAATCCCAAAACTTTTACATTCAGTAGATCATTCGAGACTGTGATTTTGTCAAATTCCAGCTCTTTTGAGTCAATATATATTTTTAGCTCTGATTTCTCTGCATTTGATTTTTTTATTGCTCCCTGAAGTTTGGCAATTCTAAGCTCATACTCTTTAGAGACCTTTTTTACTCTGTTTGAATTCTTAAGTACCTGCGCCTGTTTTTTCTGATTGCCCATCTCAAGCTTTTTAACGAGTGCGTCATTCAAAGCTTTAAGTCTTTCAGATTTCTTGTTTACACTTCGCAGGTCAAGTTTAAGTGACTCTGTTTTTGATGCTTCTTTATTGTATTTATCAATATAGATTTTAAGAGTCTCTTCAATGGATTTTCGCTGCTTTTTCAGTTCGTTCATTTCCGAACTTCTATTGACAACTACAGGAGCTTGTCCCTGCTTGGCTACTTTGCTTCTTGGCGGTGAAACAGGCTTTGGCTTATTTACTGTATTTGTCGTTTTGCTGACAGGATTATTTTGACGCGACTTTTTGATTGATTCTATATTGCTGCGGCACAGGCCAATTCTGTAAGAAATGATTTTGGCCTGCCAGTCATTAAGTTTCTTTCTCTTTACGTTTCTGAATTGCTTCAGTGCATTCTCGAAACTTTTTAGAGCTTGTGCATTGTTGCCTGATGAAAGCTGTTCTTCCGCTTGTTGGTAGGTTGTGAAACTGTTGTCCCAGATTTTTGTCAGTTCAGCGCTATTTTGAGCAAAACTGCTCGATATAAGTGAAAAAGACAGCAGAATGCCAGCTAGGTAAAGTTTCATGTTTTAGACCTTAAATGTTTGAGAATATTATTTGTTCTTAATTGGGTCGAAATATAAAAATAGCTATCCAATCATGTATTTACTATTTGTCGTTACTTTAAAACCCATTCGTGTATAGGGCAAGCGTGAAAATAGCCAAAGATGTGGTTTATAAATTTTAAGACCGGAAATGGCGCAGATCGATGGCGTATGAGGTTTTCGGTTCATTTTTGGTTGTTTGCAACTTTAAACTTTTTACCAACTGCCTATATTCACATCATGATGAGATTATATTAAACACATTCCTTTAAAGGAAGTATAAATACATAGGTAGTAAGATGGGAAAAAGCCCCGAGATAGAGTTTCCAGTTAACTGGAACTATAAAATAATTGTAGATGATGCGTCATCAAAAGATAAACTTAATGACGTACTGAAACAGCATGAGTATAAAGAAGAGGTCGTGGAAGGTAATGCATCTCGAACGGGCAAGTTTCAAGCTTTTCGAGTCAGCGTGACATTTCACGATCAACAGTCCATGGATGAATTGAGCCATGCATTCTCAAGTCTTGACTGTGTTAAATTTCTTCTTTAACCCAAAAATACACAAGGATACTCAGCTATGTTTCCCCATTGCAAAATAAATGAAGACGATGCTCTAAATTATATAAGCAACGTCTCAGAACAGGATGTTAAGTCTAGTCTTTTAAAGACTAAGCTGGCATTTAGTGATTTTATGAATTTGATTTCTCCTGCAGCTCAGGGATTTATCCCAGAGATGAGAGAGAAAGCTAAACGAGCAAAACTTTGCTACTTTGGTAAAACCGTTAGATTATATGCTCCACTGTACATATCAAATTACTGTATAAATGATTGTGAATACTGCGGTTTTAAAACCGGCACAAAATTTGAGCGTAAACGTCTTGCCGCAGATGAAATAATTGAAGAAGCAAAAGTTATCAGGTCGTATGGACTTGATTCTCTTCTTATTGTTAGTGGCGAAGATCCGAAAAAAATTAATGTTGATTTTCTGGTCGGTGTTGTTAAGCGGCTGAGAGAGATGTTTTCATACATTTCAATTGAGATCGCTCCGATGCCGGAGGAAGATTACCGTAAATTGTTTGAGGCTGGAGTGCACGGATTGACTCTCTATCAGGAAACGTACGATAAGCCTCTTTATGAATCGCTGCACCATTCCGGACCAAAGGCTGATTATGATAAGCGACTAGAGTTTATGGAAGGCGGAGCAAAAGCTGGTTTCTATAATCTTGGAATAGGGGCCTTGCTTGGCCTGCATGACTGGAGAAGTGAAGCGATGTCGATGGCTGCTCACGCTCTTTATCTTCGCAAGAACTACTGGAGAAGTAAAATTTCGTTTTCATTCCCTCGGATTACTCCTATAGAAGGTGGGTTTGAGGTTCCGAATGAAATGTCAGAGGATGAACTGGAGCAGTTGATGCTTGCTTTCAGACTTTTCTTCCAAGAGTCAGATTTGTATATTTCTACAAGAGAAACACGTGAATTTAGGCAGAAAGTGATTTCTAGTTGTGCAAGTCACATCAGTGCTGCATCAGTGGTCGTGCCTGGAGGTTACGTGGAAGTTGCAGAGCTAAAAGATGATCTGGGTCAATTCACCTTGAATGATACAAGATCTGTTGACTGTGTTGCAGAAGATATCAGACTGGCTGGAATGGAGCCTGTTTTTAAAGACTGGGATACTTGTTTAGGCTAAAATTATATGAAGCTTTTTCACGTGCAGCAAAGTGAAAGAGCTTCTGCCCTATATGGTCTACTTTAAACTTTGCTAATAAATAGTATATATAAGTAGTCTGCTATAGGTTAATGTTAAATATTTTTTAAAGAGGAAACTATGCGCTGTCCACAATGTCAATGTTTAGAAGATAAAGTAGTTGATTCGCGCTCTACTAAAGAGGGACGCGGGGTCAGGCGCCGCAGGGAATGCAATAAATGCGGTCACCGATTCACGACTTACGAGGAGATCATTCACGCAGAGCTGAAAGTTATCAAGCGCGGTGATATACGGGAAGATTTTGACCGTGAGAAGATTCGCCGCGGGATCGAGAAGGCATGCTGGAAAAGGCCCGTGAGCTCGGCTGATATAGATAGGATGGTTGAATGGACGGTCAGCTCAATTGAAGCAAAATTTGATGTTGAGGTACCGAGCATGGAAATCGGAAAGTTTATTATGGAATCTATAAAAGGAGTTGACGAGGTTGCATATGTAAGGTTCGCTTCGGTTTATCGTCAGTTCAAAGATATCGATCAATTTATTGAAGAAATTAAATCAATGGGAACGAGAAAATAATGATAAAGCTCTGTGACTCAGCAATAACAATATTGAACCCGGACGGTTCTCGTTTTGTTTTTGAGCTCGAAGAGTTGCAATCTCGAATAATTAAGAGTTGTCTTGCTGCTGGAATTCGGGACGTTTGGATTGCAGAAGATATTTCTCTATCAATTGAGTATGCACTGACTCCTGCTACAGATGACGGTTCGGAAGGTGTTTTCACGCTTTTAGATTTGAATAGTATTGTTGTGAAAATCCTGGAGCAAACAGGTTATCCTGAAGTTGCGGAACATTACCGGATTCAAAATGAATTTGGCATTGAGATAGTCAAAACAGATCTCGACTCAGTTGTAGATGTTATTGAAAATCAACTTGGTTTACGAGGTGATATTCTAAGTAAAGTTGTTAAAGATACGTCAAAGGCCCTGGAGTTGCTATCGCTGGATGATGTTGCACCGAGTCTGATATTGGAGCTCGGGAAGCATTATAAAGCAACAAATAGTACTGTCGATGAAGTTTGCAGTATTTCTGTGCCTGCTACTCCAGAGAATGGGAGCGAGCGTCTGTCTTTTAACTCTATCTATGCGGGGATTTCGGAAAGTACTAAAAAGTTTGTCGAATCAAAAATCCTTCAGTTTTCAGGTGTCAGTCCACTTTATCCTGCAATAAAAATTGACCTGAGGATAGCAAAGCTGGCTAATGAACTTGGACTGGATACACCTTTGACGGAGATGGCGGTGATCCCTCACTTCTATGCAGTAGCTCAGCATATAAATGAAATTATTGCATATATAGATCAGCTTTATACAGAAAGTAAGCCTGAATCAGATTTAGATGACTGTGGGCCTTTGCCTATTTATCTTAATGTCCGGGATATGTCTACATTTGCAAAAGATTGGATGATGTCATCATGGCCTGACGCACATGGTTGTTGTGAGGACATGCTTTACTATCTTGAACGAGATTTGCTAAGAGGCATATTTAAGCTTCAGCTTACCTGATTTTAACAATGCTATAAGCAGCTCTTTTTATAAAGAACTTCTTATAGCTTTTCCATTATTATTTTAGTGTGGAAGCCCGATGCCTTTACTTAATATAGATTTCTCTATAACTTATCCTCACTTTTAGAAAAGTTAGTCGTGTTAAGGAATCGTATTACATTCATCATTCTGACGGTTTCAGCATCTTTTATTATCACTATTTTGTTTGCGTCAGAACTAGGATTGCTTGTAAGGTCAATATTGATATCTATAGAACCTCTCTTATCTGAATAGTCTGCCATTTGTATACCCCATTATCTTTAGTTATTTATGAAATCCATTTCTTAAAATTTAAAGATCCTGCTGTGGTACTAAGAAAAGGTGCGGTCATCTGCAGCTTTAACAAATTATAAGAAATTTAAGGCTTAAAGTCCATGAAAAAATGTATTTTAAGA
>JAUVCU010000239.1 GCA_030590715.1 Lentisphaeria bacterium | reverse complement strand
TGATTGTTACAGATAGTAACGTCTCAGAACTTTACGAGGAAAAGGTAAAGGCTTTACTGATAGAAGCAGGAGCTGATGTGGAGGTTTCTTCTTTTAAAGCAGGAGAGGCTCAGAAGCATCTGGAAACTGTAAGTGGAATTTATCACGATGCTGTGACATTCGGAATGGACCGCAGTTCGTATATTATCGCTCTTGGTGGTGGTGTGCCGGGTGATATTGCCGGATTTATCGCCGCAACGTATATGCGTGGTATTAAATTTATTCAGATCCCTAGTTCTCTTCTGGCCATGGTTGATTCGAGTGTCGGTGGAAAAACAGGAGTTGACCTCCCAGAAGGTAAAAATCTTGTCGGGGCTTTCTGGCAGCCGCAGATGGTTGTAATTGATACTGACCTATTAAAGACACTGCCTAAGCGTGAGTTACTTTGCGGTTTGGCTGAAGTTGTGAAATACGCAGTGATTATGGATGCCGACTTTTTTGATGTACTTGAGGACAATGTGGATAAACTTGCTCAGCTTGATCTGGATTTTTATTCTCAAATAATCAGCCACTGTTGTAAGTGCAAAGCAGAAATTGTGAGACAGGATGAACGCGAAGGTGGTATCCGTGCAATTCTAAACTACGGGCATACTTTTGGACACGCTGTTGAAGCTGTTGCAGGATTCGGGGTGGTTGAGCACGGAGAAGGAGTTGCTATTGGTATGGCTATGGCAGCTGACGTTGCTGTAGAGATGGGGCTGGTCGATCAAGCTATGGCAGATCGTCAGGAAACTCTTCTAAAGGCAATCGGTCTCCCTACTACAGTCAGCGGTGTGACTGCGGAAGAATTGCTTGTGGCAATGGGAAGTGACAAAAAGAAGGAAGGATCAAAAAAGAAATTTGTTCTTCCTGAAAAACTTGGTAAAGCTTCGATCTTTGATAACGTTGAAGATTCGATGCTCATCGAGAAAATGAGCACCCGTTGCATTTAGCTTAAAGCATTTTTTGAGCAATTAAAAAAGACGCTGTATGGAGAGCTTGAAGCTCTCCATTTTTTATCAGATCTTCAATCTCATCAAATGAGAGTTCCAAAATCTCCAGCTGCTCAGATTCATCCGGTTTCGGATCACATACTTTTTTTACGTTTGTTGCAAGGTAACTGTAGGTGTAATTATTGTGATTCGATGTATTCAGTGGGAGTCTGGATGTCAGAATTATATTTTCTGCAGAATAACCGGTCTCCTCAAGAAGTTCCCTTTTCATCGCAATTTCGGGAGAGTTGTCTGACGTATCGATTCTTCCCGCGGGTAATTCGGTAACCGTTGTACCGATTCCATGCCTATATTGCTTTACCATAAGTACTTTGTTCTCATCTGTAACGGCAACAATATTGACCCAGTCTGAGCTCTCAATTACATAGTACGGATCAAGAATTGTGCCGAGAGGTGTTTTACAGCGGTCTGAGCGAAGTTTCATCCATTGATCGTTTACTACATATGTCGAACTTTCTATATTCCATTCTAGTGATTTATCGGCCATTTGTGTTTACTTGTCCAGCTCGTTCATTACAATAAAAGCTTCGGTAGCACCAGTGGCAAGATCAAGAACTCTTCTGTAAGCAAGAAGTTGTCCCTCGTAATTTGACTGGTCTGTGTAGCTTATGCTTTCTTCACATTTTTTTTCCAGCTTTGATATTGTTCTTTCAATTAGTTCTAATTGGCTCTGATTCATGACTTACCTTGGTCGCTTTAGTATTTCCTGTATTGTGTCGTGAATATAGTTCTCTAATTCTGCATTGCCATTTTAGAAGAAGTGGGCTTTTTGATTTGTTATTTGCTCAAATTTGACCTTTTTTAGTTTTCTTAACATTTTTTTTTGATAAAACGATGAAAGAAATCATAGCTTTTAACTTAAAAATGATGCTTTTGCTTCATTTATATGCGTCGTTTTTTCTATTTATACCTTATTCTTATATGTTCTTTTTTACCTTTAGATTTGCTTTTTGCAGCATTTTTACCCTTGATCTCTGCTGGTAATTCAACGTAAGACTTTTTTTTATGCTTAAAATAAAATCTATTGCATTTTGAAATGGTATATCATATCATTGATTTGATGACGTTTTATTTATCTTTAATCGCCTCAAATGTAAGTTGTTATACAATGTTCAGGTAGTTGTTTTATTTAGTAGTTTACTATAAACTGGTAATGAAGTTAACAATTTGATGTTTAATCATAAACTCTTTATAGCAGAGCTTCGTTCTTTGTTTAGAGAACAGGAAAACTGGAGGTACGAGTTATGAGTGTGAAAGTAGGCAAGAAGGGGCGTAAAAAAAAGCCACCCTACTCGGATTTAATTGTTCTGTTTTTCCTTTATCAGGGCGAGCCGCATTGCGGCTACACAATGAAAAAAGTGATAGCAGAGACAAGAATACACGAGTGGCTTCCTATAAGTTCAATGACTGTGTATCAATCAATGCGCCGACTTGCGAATGCTGGTCATATCAAGGGTGAAGTTGAGAAAAAGACTGCGTACCCTGAAAGGATCATGTATAGAGTTACTCAGGAAGGTAAAGATTACTTTGATGAATTTCTGCGACAAGAAATGGGAACGTACTCAAGAGAGTATTTCCATTTTGATCTAGGTGTCGGCCTCAGCGTTTTCATGCCTCAGAAAGAAAAAATGAAAGCAGTTAAAAACAGAATCAAGCAACTGACCGCTCGGTTTGACGAGGTGACAGAAGACCTTGATGCTTTTGTCGAAGAAGAAACCATTTTCCCTAGACAACTGCTTCTTGACCACGAAAAAACATTTCTCAAATCAGAAATCGGCTGGCTTAGGAAGTACTTGAAAATGATTAAAGGCGATGAATAATTAACTTTTGTTTTGTGTTTTTACAGCCCGGATAAAATTCCGGGCTTTTTTTTGCCCTATAGGTTTAGTAAAATTTGGACTGTGTTGTAAATTGTTGAAAAATTAATCAAAAATAAAACTCTATAGGGTAATGTGATGAGTAAGAGTGATGTAAAAGTACTAGTAATAACGGGATTTGGTCTTAACTGTGAGCGTGAGACTGCGGCTGCTTTCGAATACTGCGGTGCAACTCCTGAACAAGTTCACCTTAATGACATTCTAAGCGGGTCGCGCAAATTGGATGAGTTCCAGATCCTGGCATTTATCGGTGGATTCTCTTTTGGAGATCATATCGGTTCTGGAACTGTATTTGCCAACAAAGTTAAATACAATCTTAAAGAGCAGCTTGAGCAATTCATTGCAGACGGAAAGCTGATCATCGGTATATGTAACGGATTCCAAACGTTGACTCGTCTTGGTCTTGCTCCAGCTTTGGGTGCAGAGTACTTCGAGCAGCAGGTTGCTCTTGCACATAACGACTGTGGTACTTTCCGTGATGACTGGGTTTACCTTAAAGCTGATCCAGCAAGCCCATGTGTATTCACAAAAGGTATTGATATTATCCGTCTTCCTATCCGTCATGGAGAAGGAAAACTTGTGGCTGAAGAAAATGTTATTGAAGAGCTTGAGGCTAAAAAACTTGCAGCGGTAAAATACTGTAATGTTGATGGAACAGATGCTGTTAAGTTCCCAGCAAATCCAAATGGTTCTATTAAAAGTATCGCTGGAGTTTGTGACGAAACAGGACGTGTATTCGGACTTATGCCTCACCCGGAAGCATTCCTATCTCCTTTCAACTCTCCTGATTGGTCTCAGCAAAAAGCTGATGGTGTTCTTCCAAAAGAAGGTGAAGGAGTTGTTTTCTTCCGCAATGCTGTTGACTACGCTGCAGAAAACCTAGTTTAGTTTTCTGTTTCGTATTATTAAGCCGGACTTCGTGTTCGGCTTTTTTTTGCTTACGTCGATCGCTTATTTTGCAAATAAAGCCCAAGTCTGACCGAAAATATCAAAAGTTGATATAGTGGT
>JAUVCU010000078.1 GCA_030590715.1 Lentisphaeria bacterium | reverse complement strand
GATGTAGTCAGAAGGTCTGAATGTTGTACATCCTTTCAATCCTTTGTCGAAAGCTTTCATGTAGATCTCTTTGAAATCTTCGAACGGGTAGTCACTAGGAACGTTGATTGTTTTCGAGATCGAACTGTCAACGTATTTCTGTAGAGCGGCCTGAATGTCAAGATGCTCGTCAGCTGTAACAGTTGCAGAACTTACGAAGCTGTCCGGAAGCTCAGAGTCTTTAATTGTCTCAACCCCAAGGTGCTTGCGGTATGCTTTGTAAGCATAGTCAGCAACTTCAACTTCTGTAACATCATCTTCCGAAGTGTTACGGATCTTTCTGTTGTAGTGAAAAGCGAAAACAGGCTCAAGACCACTTGATACATTACCGGCGAAAAGACTGATTGTTCCTGTTGGAGCAATTGACGTAAGGTGTGAGTTACGAAGTCCACATTTACGGATGTCAGCTTGAATGTCTTTCGGCAGTGTTTTAATGAAGTTACCTTCAGGGTATTTGCTTCCGTCAAATTTAGGGAATACACCTTTTTCCTGACCAAGCTCAACACTTGCACGGTATGCAGCGTGAGTAATTGTCTGCATGATTCTTTCAGTAATCTCAACAGACTCTTTTGAACCATATTTGACACCAAGGAAGATAAGCAGGTCAGCAAGACCAGTTAGACCGATTCCCATACGACGTTTAGAATTAGCTTCGTCACGCTGCTCTTCCATAGGGTAGTTACTGATGTCAATAACATTATCAAGGAAACGAGTCGCAGTTCGTGTTACTTTCTCAAGTTCTTTAAATTTAACAGTCGCATTCTTTGAGAAAGGATTTTTTACGAAACGAGTAAGGTTGATAGAACCAAGAAGACAAGCACCGTAAGGAGGAAGCGGCTGCTCTCCACATGGGTTTGTCGCTCTGATCTCTTCACAGTAGCTAAGGTTGTTCATCTCGTTGATCTTGTCGATAAGGATGAATCCCGGCTCAGCGAAGTCATATGTTGACTTCATGATCAGATCCCAAAGGTGTGAAGCGCGGATCGTCTTGTAAACTTCACCGTCGAAAACCAGTTCCCATTCTTCGTCGTTGCGAACAGCCTGGATGAATTTATCCGTGATAGCTACAGAAAGGTTGAACATCTGAAGAGCATTGTTTTCGCGCTTCGCAGTAATGAATTGCTCTATATCCGGGTGATCACATCGCATAACTCCCATTTGAGCTCCACGGCGTTGACCAGCACTCATGATAGTACGGCATGTTGCGTCAAGAACCTGCATGAAGCTTAGTGGCCCTGAAGAGTTTGAACCGCATCCGCGGATATGTGATCCATTAGGGCGGATTGTTGAGAAGTCAAATCCAACTCCACCACCTTGCTTTTGAGTAAGGGCTGAGTCTTTTACGGTATCAAAAATACCTTCGATAGAGTCCTCGATCTTGTTCATCACATAACAGTTGAACATCGTCACTTCATCACGTGATGTTCCTGCATTTGCTGTGATTCTACCAGCTGGTAGAAATCTGAAATCTTCAAGGATGTTGTAGAATTCTGATTCCCATTTTTCAGAGTCCTGTTCGTTTGATGCTACAGCATTTGCCACACGTCTCCATGTGTCTTCGTAGCTTGTGTCTTCTGCTACTGCGTCGTTACCCTGAAAGCGGTATTTGCGGTTCCAAATTTCTCGGCTGATATCGTGGATATCTTCAATTTCTGAATTGGACATTTATTTGTCACTCCCCATTTAAAATAAATACATTAAATCTTGTTTTGTTAGGACTGAATATAGGGAAGTGTTTTCGTATATCAAATGCAAAAAACACAAAATATGGTGTTTTGTTTTTTAATTGCACACAATATGTAGTTTTTGTGCCGTGTGGCAACAACAAGGTGTGGTAGTGTGTTTCTGATGGTTACGCACAGTATATAGTGTGTCGTTTGGATGTGTTTCACAATGAAGACTGACGAAAGTACCATTCATCTATTTTAAAATCAAGCGCTGTTTTTGAATAAATTCTAATGAAAAATAATGCCCGTAGAAATAACGAAAAGTGAGATTCTGTTTTAACAATTTTGTGATTTTATTATCAGAGATTTTAATAGAGTTTTATATGTGAATTTTACCTCTTTCAAGGAGTCTATATTTTTTATTACATAATATTGGTAAAAAGATATGCGTCCTATGGATGTTTACAGTATGGTTTACTATATTAGTATTATCGAAAACTTTCGCAGGTCTTTTACCTGCTTAACATCTAAGATTAATCATGGAGGATGCATATGTCTGACTTTGATGGTTTAGATTCATGTATGGATAATTTCACACCAAGAGCAAAACACGTTCTTGTTCTGGCTCAAAAAGAGAGTGAGCGCTTTAATCACGATTATGTAGGAACGGAGCATCTATTACTTGGTTTGATCGCATTGGGTGAGGGAGTCGCTGTGTCCGTTTTACAGTCGATGGGGCTTAACCTTGAGAAATTGAGGCTTGAAGTAGAAAAGCAATCAGGCGTTGGTGGTCCAACAAAACAAGATGGTGATGTGCCTTTTACTCCGCGCCTTAAAAATATTCTGATCTTGTCGGCTAAAGAAGCAAAGTCGATGAACTACAATTTTATTGGAACAGAGCATCTTCTTTTGGCTTTATTGCGGGAGGGAGAGAGTGTTGCTGCCCGAATTTTGAGGTCGGTGAATGTGGATGTAGAAGAGGTGAGAAACAGAGTTATTAGAGCTTTGGATCCGAATTACCTGCCTGAGCCTGAAGATGGCAATGAACATGATGCCGATGGTGAATACTCATCCGGAGAACCGGAATCGCTTAATACATTGGCTGCTTTTGGTCGTGATCTTACTGAGATGGCTAAAAATGGAGAACTTGACCCGGTGATAGGACGTGCCGACGAGATCGGGCGCGTTATCCAGGTACTTTGCCGAAGAACAAAAAATAACCCTGTTTTGATCGGAGAGGCAGGGGTTGGTAAAACAGCAATAATTGAAGGCCTTGCTCAACGAATCGCAGATAACCACGTTCCGGAAATACTGCGGGACAAAAAAGTTTTTGCTTTGGATCTGCCTTTGATGGTTGCCGGTACCAAATACCGTGGACAGTTTGAGGAAAGAATCAAAGGAATTATTGATGAAGTAAGAAATTCAAAAATGGTGATTCTTTTTATTGATGAACTTCACACAATTGTAGGGGCAGGTGGAGCTGAAGGAGCTATGGATGCTGCGAACATCATCAAACCGGCTCTTTCACGTGGTGAACTACAGTGCGTTGGTGCTACGACTATCGACGAGTACCGCAAAGGAATTGAAAAAGATGCCGCGCTTGAACGCAGGTTCCAGTCTGTAACCGTAAATCCCCCTTCAATTGAGGAAACAATTGATATTCTTAAAGGGCTTTCCGACTGCTATGAAAAGCATCACAATGTTAAATATACCGAAGATGCTCTAGAAGCTGCGACAAAACTTTCTGACCGCTACATAACTGGTCGTTTTTTGCCGGATAAGGCAATTGATGTGATAGATGAGGCCGGTGCTAAAGCTAGAATTTCGGAAGTTGTGATTCCTCCCAATATTACGGACGAAACGAAAAGACTTGAAGAGTTGAAAGTTGCAAAAGAAAATGCAATTGCCGCGCAGAAGTTTGAAGAAGCTGCATCGTTCAGGGATTCCGAGCGAAAACTGAAGATGGAAGTTGACGAAACTATGTCGAAATGGCGCAAGTCGTGCAAAGAGAATGTGCCGGTAATTGGACCTTCAGAAATCTCTGAAATAATAGCGAAACTGACCGGCGTTCCGGTTCAGCAGATGGAAGAGGGCGAAAGCAAACGGCTTCTCCGCATGGAAAGCGAGCTTGCTAAAACAGTTGTCGGTCAGGAAGAAGGGTTGACTACAATTTCTCGCGCATTGCGCCGTTCGAGAGCCGACCTTAAAGATCCGCGTAGACCGATCGGTTCATTCGTATTCCTAGGCCCTACCGGTGTCGGTAAAACGCTTCTGGCGAAAGAGCTGGCAGCATTCATGTTTGGTGATGCCGACGCCTTGATCCAGGTGGATATGTCCGAGTATATGGAAAAATTTAATGTGAGCCGACTTGTTGGTTCTCCTCCGGGATATGTCGGTCACGGCGAAGGCGGTGAATTGACCGAGAAGGTGCGCCGCCGACCTTATTCTGTTGTTCTTTTTGATGAAATCGAAAAAGCTCATCCCGATATTATGCATATTCTTCTTCAGATCCTTGAAGAAGGTAAGCTGACTGATTCGATGGGGCGTAGAATCGATTTTAGAAACAGCATCATCATCATGACCAGTAATGTCGGAGCAGACAAAATTGCTCGTGGTGGAAATCTAGGCTTTGGGGGCGGAAATGCAGAAGAGTCATTCGAAAAAAATCGAGAGCGGCTCATGGATCTTGCCAAAAAGAAATTTAAACCGGAATTTCTTAATAGGCTTGATGACATAGTTGTGTTCAGACAGTTGAGCAAAGCAGATTTGAGAAAGATTATAACTATTGAGCTGGATAATGTAAAAGAACGTCTTAAATACAGAAATCTTAAGCTGAATATAGAGCTGCCTGTGATCGATTATCTTATTGAAAAAGGGTATAAACCCGAATACGGTGCACGTCCGTTGCGACGCGCGGTTGAAAGGCATATTGAAGACAGTCTGGCAGAGGAGTTGCTGAGAGGATACTTTAAAGATGCTAAGGAGATCACTGCTGTGCTTGATAAAGATAAGCTTCTGTTTCTGCCTGACTATAATGGTGATTCTGAATCTGAGGAAATAGAAAAGACAAAGGCTTCGAAAGCAGCACCAAAGAGTAAAGCTAAGAAAAAAACGAACAGCAAAAAAGATTAGGCAATAATCAATAGCAAAACAGGTCGGCCTCATCTGGTCGGCCTTTTATTTTTATGGAGGTGAATATGTCAGAAGAAGTCTTTGATATCGTAGATGAGGAAAACAATATAATAGGACAGGCTCCGCGGTCTAAGTGCCATGGGGATCCTTCTTTGATTCACCGGACAGCCCACGTTGTGGTATATCACACTGACGGACGGATCTTACTGCAAAAAAGGTCTTGCAAAAAAGATCTGCTTGGCGGTTTTTGGGATACAGCCGTTGGAGGTCATTTGGATCTGGGTGAAACTTTTGAACAGGGCGCAGCCCGGGAAATGCACGAGGAGCTGGGACTGCCTCTGGAAACTGATCTGCAATATCTTTGTGATTGGAAAATTAGGAACGAAGTGGAATCAGAAAATGTTCGCATCTTCAAAACAGTTTCTGATGGTCCGTTTAATTTTGATCAAGATGAAATTGACGAAGTGCGGTTCTGGAGCAGGGAAGAACTACTGGATCCCGAACATCATGTGACCTTTACTCCAAATCTGATAGAAGAAGCAAAGTATTTACTAGGAGAGAGTGATGAATAGCATTTCGCTGGCAAAATACATTGACCATACCAATTTAAAACCTTTTGCGACTGAAAATGACATTGTAAGGCTGTGTGAAGAAGCGGTTCATTATGGTTTTGCTGCGGTCTGCGTTAATCCGTATTGGACAGCTACAGCCTCCAATGCTTTGAGAAGTTCGAACGTAAAGGTATGCTCGGTTGTCGGGTTTCCGCTTGGGGCGACGCCCACTTCTATAAAAGTGGCTGAAGCTGAAAGTTGTCTTGAGGATGGCGCTGATGAAATCGATATGGTTATCAACATCGGTGAAGCAAAGTCGGGAAATTGGGATTTTGTGGAAAATGAGATCAGAGTGCTGGCTGAATTATGTAAAGCGTACGACTCTAAGCTGAAAGTTATTTTCGAGAACTGCTATCTGAAAAAAGAAGAGATCATTCTGGCATGTAGAGCTTCAGTGGCGGCAGGTGCTGATTACGTCAAAACGTCGACCGGCTTTGGTTCTTCTGGAGCTGTGCTTGAGGACGTTGTTCTGATGGTTAAGGAAGTTGCCGGTAAGTGCAAGGTAAAGGCTGCGGGCGGAATACGCGATAAAAGTACTGCTGTGAAAATGATTGAAGCAGGGGCGGACAGAATCGGAACCAGTTCCGGTATACAGATCGTAACGCCTATCGTTTTGTAACCCTATAGAGTAAAAGGAAATTGTAATGATAGAAGGCTTTCCTGATGTACCGATACGTGACTGTGGAGAAATAAGTCATCAGTTTTTAGAAAATGGAATTCGTACGTTTCATGAAGCGTGTTTGTCTGTCAGATATTTTGCTTATGGCAGGCCGAGTGAGCCGTACAATATACCAGTTGTGCTTAAAGAGAAAAAAGGTACCTGTAGCGGAAAGCACGCATTGATCGCTTCTCTGGCAAATGAGTTGAACATCCCGGTCAAACTGGTAGTCGGCATGTATAAGATGAGTGAAGAGAATACTCCTGGTGTCGGAAAGGTTCTGGATGATACAGAATATTCATATATTCCCGAAGCTCATGTGTTTTTGATGTACGAAGGGAAGAAGTTTGATTTTACCCGTGAATCGACTCCGATTTCCGGCAGTAAAACTGAATATGATGCTGTGAGCGAGATTTATCCGGATGAGATCGGTACGCGCCGTCAGGTTCTGCATCGTGATTATCTGGCTAATTGGGCCGGGATGGATCATTTGGAATATATATGGAACCTCAGAGAAAGGTGTATCAAAGCTATATCATCATAGAAAAAGCCCGACATAGAATATCTATGCCGGGCTTGTAATACATAGTCAAATAGATTCTAGCAAGTACCAATCTGATCATCCTGACGTGGAACTTTTGAGCCGCAAAATTTCTGGAATCCCATTTTGATGAATTCTTCTTCAGATATTGATGGTCCAACAGCTTCACAGTGATCATCAAAAGCTTTTACCAGCTCAGCGGAAAGTGTCTCTGCAGTGTGCACCTGGATAGCTGGTCTGTTCAAATAAAGAACAAGCTCGCCATCTTTAAAGAGGCAGATGTTCGGACTAGAAGCTGGTGTTGGAAGGTATTCGCGCAGTTTGTTTACCGCTGCTTTTTCCATTCCGGCAAAAGTCGTTGTGATCTGCGCTGGAATTTTATCATTTTGAAGGGCAATCGAAACTCCGGGGCGAACAGCTCCGCCTGAACATCCGC